>CALVRR010000019.1 GCA_944358705.1 uncultured Bacilli bacterium | reverse complement strand
GTTTCATCGGTATAATGAGCAAGCCATACATCATAGTCATGATATTTCCAAATGCTATTTAAATAATTTTTACTTCCGTAAAGCATTCCGTCATACCCTTTTTCTTCTATCTTATCTAGGAAACTTTCGGCAACTTCGTTTAATCCAAACAAACTTAGTTCCATTTCATTAAAACTGTTATAGCATTCCCAATCAAATGCCACGGGTAATGTTATTTTGTAATCTTTAATTTGATTTAGGACCCAGGTTGCTTGTTTTCTTGCCTCTTTGGTACTATCGGCATAGGAGTAAAAATATACTCCTACTTTTAAATTGTTTTTTCTGGCATTTTCTATATTTCTTTTAAAATAAGGATCTACTATGTAGTCACCATCTACTCCTTGTTGAGATCCTACTCGGATCATCACGAATGTTGCTCCTGCGTCTTTTACTTTTTTAAAATCTATTTCTCCCTGCCATTTGGATACATCTATTCCTATTTCTGTATTGTCATCTTTATGTGCTTCTACTACATCATTAAAAGCGGTTACTACAGGTTCTGCTGGTTTCTCTTCTACTTTCTCTTTTTTCTGTTCTTCTGTTGCTGGTGCTGGTTCATAAACATTTAAAGTAAAATTTACTCGTTCTTCATTATTACTACTGTCTGTTGCAACATAAGTTAAATTATAGGTTCCTGCCGTATTTAAATCATAACTTCCCTCTACTCTACAATTCGGTTTGTTATCATAATTATCAGCACATAATATTTCCTTTTCTAAGTTTAAATTACTTCCGACTTTAGCACTATAACTTCCAGATAACCAAACTAATGGTTCTTCCTCATCTATTATTTCAATTTTAAATACGCCTGTTCTTTTTTTATTTTCTTTATTTGTATAAATAAAGGAAATATCTTGTTCTCCTAATTTTTCTGTATTGATGGTCTTATTCGTTATTACTTTTCCTCCCACTGAGGTAATTAAATCCTTTACTTTTATATCACTATAAACTGGTATTTTTAAATTTTCTATTAATGTATAACCACTATTATCTACCTTAGGTGGTAACATTATTAGCCAAGCAGTTCCTGTTGTAATTAATAAAAGTCCAAGCAGGATAATTATCCTTATTTTTATTTGTTTTCGGTTCATAAATCACCTCTAATTCTATTCTATTTTATCTACGTTCGGTTATATTCCTTTTATTATATTATTATATCTTATCTACTAGAAAAAAACAAAAATATCCACAATTTGTGTGGATATTTTATTTCTCCTTTTTTATCTTTTCCACAGATTCTGTTAATTTCTCATAAGTGCTTGCCCCTGGAATTGTAAGTTTTATTACAGAATCTTTTACAATAAAGGAATTAGGATAAGATATTATTTCAAACTTTGAAAAAAACTCTCCTGTTTCATCCATTAATACTGGGAAAGATATATCTCTTTTTTCTATAAATTTCTTTATTTGTTTTTTGCTTTTATGTTCCAACTTTGGTGAAACTATAGATAATAATACCACCTCTTCTTTATTTTTATTGTAGTAGTTATACAATTTTTCTAATTCTTTTAATTCTTTTTTACAGGCGATACAGTCCGTAGACCAAAAATGAAGTAATACTGTTTTATTCTTATAGTCTTTCCAGTCATGTGTTTTACCATTTTGATCTTTTAGAATAAACTTTTCTACTTTATAATTTGCTTTTTTATTTGATGGTGAAATTGTATTGTCTTTGCAACTAGCTAGTCCTGTTTCTTCGTCAATTCCACAATTTTGTTCTAGTTTTGAAGATTGTTCAAAATCAATATTTGTAATTAGAATAAAACTTCCTACTAATACTAGTAATATTCCACCAATTTGTACTACTCTTTCCAATATATTTTGTTTTTTCTTTAAAAAGTTTAATACTTCTCCTGTAAATAATCCTAATATTAAAAATGGAATAATAAAACCAATGGCATAAATTAAAACTAATAAATTTCCAAGTAACATACTTCCGGCACTGCTTGCCATAATCAATACAGAAGATAGTGCTGGACCAACACACGGGGTCCAAGCAAAGCTAAATAAAAAGCCCATTAGGAATGCTACTATTGGATTCATTTTATTGGGGTTGATATTTAATTTTAATTTCTTTTCTTTTTGTAGAAAGCTAAACTTTATAATTTTTAATTGGAAAAGACCTAATATTATAATAATTATTCCACCAATAATTGCAATTATTGTTTTATATTCTTTAAAGAAACTTCCTAAGGCTGTAAATGATAGGCCTAGGATAAAAAAAGACATAGAAATTCCTAAGACAAAAAATAGTGTGTATAAAAATACTCTTTTTCTTTTATAAATAATTTTTCCATCTTTGGTTTTTTCTTTTGCTCCTCCAGCAAGATACCCCATATATAATGGTAATAACGGTATTACGCATGGAGAAAAGAAAGAAATTAGACCTTCTAATAAAACAGTTGCAGATTGTATTAAAAAGCTCATTTTCTACCTCCTAATCATTACGTCTAATACATTTTAACAAACTTTATGTTTTAAGACAAGAAAAAAGTCCTAACGGACTTTAAATTTCTACTTCTTCTATATTTTTTATTCCTTTGTTCATTACTTTATAATAAATTAATATTGTTCCCATGAATAATATGATTATTAGCATTGTTTTTAATATAGAAAGAGGGATTAAAACTACTTTGTTTAAATAATAAATTCCTCCTCCTAATATGGTTGCTATTATCATAGAAATTGCCATAGAGAAGAAAGTGTTTTCATTTCCTCTTAAAGCATTTAATTCATCTTCCCAGATAAGTTTTGGGTTGATAGTATCTAAATAAATTCCTAAATAAGTAAAGAATACACATGATAAGAAAGATACTAAGGTAAATACTAAAAAATCTATAAAACTTGCTTCTAGAAAATAGCAAATTATTAAAAGATAGATAAAATTAAAGCCAAAACTAATAATTATTGATATTAGTGTTTTAATATTTAATTGTGTTTTATAATCCATGGGAATATACTTCATGAATGGGAAATGTTTTCCTTCTCTCGAAATAGAACTTGAAGCAATACTATTTGCGGTTGTTAGAATTGCTGAAATGGCAAATATCGAAATAAATACTACTAATAGTCCCAAGGATTCTCCTTGTTTATAGTGATTTACAAATTCTATAATTATATTATCTTGTCCTTGAATTAAATAGATTAAAATAATAATAATTGGCCATAATAAATTACTTAAGATGCAGTTACTAAAGAAAGATGGTGTCCTTACTAATATTTTTAGTTCTTTTTCTATATAAGATTTTATATAACTAGATTTTTTGGCCTCTTTTATGGTTTCTTCTAGTTTTCTTTGGTTATGATCTGCATTACTACTAATCTTTTTTACTCCAGGAATATATAGTTTATCTGCTAACAACATAAACACTAGGTAGGCAAAAACATTGATTAACAAGTATATAATAAATGCCCCTATATTGGTATTAGTAACGGCTTCTACTAAGAAATAAGTACTTGGGAAAATATAGTTCATGATATCTAAGAATCCTACTTCTCCTGCCGCTAGTAAATGAATAAATTCTGTAATACTATCATTATTTAAATACCCTATCGCAACCATACCAATTACTATCATAATACCTAGTAATACTAATGTTAATATATTGTTTCTATTCTTTATTAACTTGGTAAACCTCATGATTAATAAAGCAATAATACCACAGTATACTAATGGTAGAATTGGTAATGTTAAGACTCCGATAATACTCATTAAAATGTCTAGTATATTAAATCCGTTTACTATTAAAAAACCTAAAAATGCAGCGATTAAGAATAGAAATTCCATAATACTTTCACTTATTAGTACTGCCATAAATTTAGAAGAAATTAACATCTTTGGCTTTATTGGTAAAGGTAATACATGTTCAATATCTCCTGAGAAATAGAAAGTATTTAAAATTATGTTAAAACCAAAAATCATAGAAAAAATACAAATAAATTGGATTACTAATAATAGTCCGTTTCCAATGTTTCCTTGATAAGCGATATTGGATATGATTTCTTCTCTAATTCCATCGGTTGTTATCCCTACTAGAAATGCCATTAATATAAAGCATGGGATAAAAATAAAAATGGTTGATATAATTCCTAAAGTTAAATAAAACTTTACTTTATTTTTCTTTTCTGACTTTGGCATTTCTCCTGATAGAAGAAAGGTTCTTACTAGATTTTTATACATTTTCATCTTGAACCATCCTTAAGAAAATTTCTTCTAAGTCTTTTTTCGTGTATTTTTTCTTTAAGTCTTTTAGCGTTCCTTGATAAATTAATTTTCCTTCTTTAATAATTAGTACCCTATCACATAATTTTTCTGCTACTTCTAAGACATGGGTAGAAAATAGAACTGCATGTCCTTTTTTTGCATGACTTTTCATCATTTCTTTTAGCTGATGTGCGGATTCTGGGTCTAAGCCTATTAATGGTTCGTCTAGTATCCATACATCTGGTTCATGGATAAGGGCTGCTATTACCATCATTTTCTGACGCATTCCATGAGAATAACTAATCATTTCTGAATCTAAGATATCTTCTAGTCCAAACGCTTTCGTTAATTCTTTGATTCGTTCTTTTCTTTTTGTTGTGCTAACTTCATATATATCCGCAATTAAATTTAAGAACTCGATTCCTTTCAATCGTAAAAACATATCTGGACTATCTGAAATATAACCAATATTTTTCTTTGCTTCTAGTGGTTCTTTGTCAATATCATATCCTGCTACTTTGATAGTCCCTTGATCTTTTTGATAAATTCCTGTTAGTAATTTTAATGTTGTCGTTTTTCCACTTCCGTTGGGTCCAATAAAACCTACAATTTCTCCTGGTTTTACTTCAAAAGAAATATTATCTACGGCTTTATTTGTTTCATTGAATATTTTTGTTACATTTTTAACTTCTATCATCCTATTCCCTCCTTACTATATATTTTAATACTTCTACCTTGCTTTAAGTCAATACTTCCCTTTATATTCTTTCCTATTTTACATAAAAAAAACATCCTTTTGATGTTTTATAGCATATTTTTCTTTTTTAACAATAAAGCAACCACTAATGATACTATTACAGCTAATAACACAATAATAACAAAAGCATTGCTAATTTCTCCAATTGGTCCTAGGGAAACATTCATTCCTAAGAAGGAAGAAATCATCGTTGGTACGGATAAAACAATGGTTGCTGCTGCTAAAAATTTCATAGCAATGTTTAAGTTGTTCGAAATAATAGTTGCGTAAGTATCGGTTACAGAGGATAAGATGTCACGATAGATTCCACTCATCTCAATTGCTTGTTTATTTTCAATGATTGCATCTTCTAACAAATCTAAGTCCCCTTCGTATAATGGTAAAATAATTCCCTTGGCTAATTTTTCAAGTACAGCATCATTGGCTTTTAGAGAAGTCATGAAATATACTAGGGTTTTTTCTATTTCTAGTAATTCTATTAAATCTTTATTTTCGGTTGATTTTTTTAATACTTTTTCTTTGGCTTCAATATCAGAGTTGATTTCTTTTAGGGCTTTTAAATAAGTGGATGCACTTTTTAATAAAATTTGTATTAAAAATCTTGTCTTTTTCGCTGTTCGAAAGTCTTTTACTTTGTTTCTTTTAAAGTCATTTAAAAGGGTTGTTTTCTTTACAGAAACGGTAATAATATAGTTATTGTTTGTAATAATTATACCTAATGGATAAGTTTTATATTTATGTTCTCCTTCACTTTCTAGATAAGGAATATCAATAACAATTAGGGTCGCATTGTCTTCTTGTTCTACTCTTGGTAATTCTTCCGTATCTAGTAGTTTCATGATTAGTTCTTTCTCTACTCCTGTTCTATTCGCTACTTTATCAATTTCGTCTGGTGCTGGCATAATTAGGTCTATCCAGCAATCGGAAGTCATCTTCTTTACTTTTCTGGCTTTCTTTTCTACTGCGCTAGTTTTATATATTTTTAACATAGTAACACTCCCTTCCTTTTTAAACTAGTATATTATATCACAAAATATAATTTTTGAGTAGATTATTTACAAATAAAAAGAAAGGATTACTTCTTTCTGGTTCTAACTATGTATTTTTATCAATAAAAAAGGCAATACCTTATGTACTGCCTATTTACTAGAACCTAATTTTACATTTACTGTATGTTCTTTGTTATTTCTAATATATGTAATTTTAATAGTATCTCCTGCTTGATGTTGATATAATTCATATCTTAAGTAAGCCGAATCTTCTACATCTTTTCCATCAATTTTGGTGATTACATCACCTGTTGTTAATCCTGCGTCATAGGCACCAGAACCTTTTTCTGCTTGTACTACAACTACTCCTTCGGTAATATTTCTATCAACATTAATACCATTTCGATAAAGTGCTGTTGTATCATTGGCATTTATCATAGATACTCCTAATACTGGCCAATCAATTTCTTCTCCATTTTCTAAAGACTCAATATGATTCATGGCATATTCTATCGGAATGGCAAATCCCATACCTTCAATTTCGTCATCTACTAATTTTAAGGAACAAATACCAATTACTTCTCCGTTCGCATTTAATAATGGTCCTCCACTATTTCCAGGGTTAATGGATGCATCAAATTGTAATACACGCATAATCCAATCACTACTGCTACTATTTGATACACTAACAGATACCATACGGTCTTTTCCTGAAAGAATTCCAGAAGTTACTGTTCCACGATATTCTTCTCCCATTGGAGTTCCTACGGTGAACACTGTATCTCCTAACTTCATATCTTCACTGGTTCCAATATTGGCAACCATCGATACATTACTTTTATCTACTCTTAATACAGCTAAGTCTAAATATTCATCTCCACCTAAAACGGTTGCTTCGGTTTCTGTATCATCTGACATAGTAAGTACCACTTTGTCTGCACCATCTACTACATGATAATTTGTTAATAAATATCCATATTTATTATCTGTCTTATATACAAAGGCAGAACCTGTAGAGGTTAGAGTATCTTCTTGGTAAGCAGATACCATAGCAACGGCATTATAGATTTTATCTACGGCTGCAGCCAAAGAGTTTTTCTCATATACCTGGGTATCATTTCTTGTTACCATAGTTTCTCCACTAGTTCCTAACACTTCACTTACTAAGGGTGTCCATTTTAGTAGAGCAAACATGATAATTCCTCCCATGACAAAGGAGAAAACTATTAAAAATATTGTTTTTACATTTTCTTTTTTCTTCATTCTTTATCTACGCTCCTTTCGATTCCAGCTAAATCTGTCCAATTTTGTGGGAATCCCATTCTATTTAATACTTTTTCTATTTTTATCGTTGTCAAATTATAATTTAATGTTTGAACTACATTTTCTAATTCCATCATCATATTTTTAAAATCTTCCGAAATTAATAATTGACGCATAATTATTAGAAGAGCAAACACATCTGACTTACCATATATATATTCCCCATTTTCTTTTGGAATATCTAATATTTGGTGATAGATGGTATCATCGATTTGTTTTTGCGTTCTATTTTCATAAAGAATATCTTCATGAGCACATAAGTTTCTATAATTGGCAAGTATTGGTAGGTACACCAAAAGGTCATCTACATCTATATTATATACTTTACAGATTTCTTGTTGGTCTTCTGGTTTTAAGATAGAAAACATTTCACTGACGATACCAAAAGATAATACTTTTACTAAAATCCATAAAGGAATATAACCATAATTTGATACATAGTGTAGTGTAGCCGAATGTTGACTTCCATTGATGCGAATTTGCCTTTTCATCTTTTTTAGTAGGTCATTTACTTGGCGTTGTTTTTCTGGGTTATGTGTAAAGTTTTTTGCTTTTAAGTAATCTCGTTCTCTATATCCATATTTTTTTGATAACTGATAAGATGTAATTGATTTTAAGTTATTTTCAATGACTAACAAATATTTAAATAGGACATTTCGAAAAGAACGATCAAATAAAAACAAACTATATAACTCTTCAAAAGTAGTTCCTTTTATAAATTCTTTTTCTGTTTCTGATTTGTAAAAAAGATGACGATATCCATTTAGAAAAAAATAATTTTCTCTTAATAAGACTTGTTTGGCATAGTCTTCATCATGGATTACTAATCCCTTATGTTTAAATATTTCTATCTGTTCGTCTAAATTTTTAAACTGCTTTTCTATCATAATCTCACCTATTATTGATTATACCATATTCTGTGTTTAAAAGTATGAAATTTTTGTGAATTTGTGTGTTATAATGAAATTAGTCTTTTCTTAAGGAGGTATGCTATGCCAGCCAGTGTTACACATGCTTATTTTGCTAGTGATGTTTATGACATCTTGCCTGAAGAAATTAAAAATAGACTTTCGGTATCTAGAGTTCGAATGTTTGGACAAAGTACGGATTCTTTTATTTTTTATCACTTATTTTCTATCAAAAGAGGGAAAAACATTCGTAATCTTCAACGTATTTTTCATACTACGAACTCACAAATGTTTTTTCTCACTCTTCTTTCTTATATAAGAGAAAATCACTTAGATCAGGATATAGATACTTGTTCTTTTCTGTGTGGTTTTATCTGTCATTATGTTTTGGATGCTACTGTTCATCCCTATGTTTTTTATAAGACTGGAAAATTTAATAAACACCAGCCAGACACTTATAAATACAATAATCTACATTTATTGATGGAAACTTATTTAGATAATTATTTAATATTAAAAAGAGAAAAGAAAAATCCTTATTCCTTTCCTATTTGTGATTTTTGTTTTGATTTACATCCGTTTTCTTCAGAATTAAAGAAAAGTATTGCATTTGCTTTTCAAAATGTTTTTGAAATTTCTCATATGGATCGTATTTATTATCAGTCTTTAAAAGATATGAAATTTTCTCTTAGAGTATTTCGACAAGATCGTTACGGGGTGAAAAAGTTTTTTTATAAATTAGCAGATACTTTTACTAGTAAACGTTGTTTTCGTTTTGAATATGTCAGTTATCACTGTTCTTTGAATACTAAGTTTGATTTTTTAAATTTTGATCATCGTGTATGGAGAAATCCTACTACGTATTCTATGGTAAGTCATGAATCTTTTTATGATTTGTATGCAAAATCACTTAAGTTAGCAAAAAAGATAATAGAAGACAGTTTTCGTTATTTAAATCATAAAGATATTGATTTAAAACAAGTATTTTGTAATTTAAGTTATGTTACTGGTCTTGATTGTAATTTAAAAAAAGAGTTAAAATATTTTGAATTTTAACTCTTTTTGTATACTTTTCTTTTTTCTTCTCATACTAATCTTAGGTGATATAGTATGTTTTATAGATATGAAATAAAAAATAATGGTGTTGAAGATATACTCTATTTATATTTAACTATGAATTATGAATTTTCTAAGGAATTGGGAAGTACTTCTTTGGATTCTGAATTAAAAAGAAGAACTACTAATTTTATAAAAAATAATGGTATTCCGTTTCAAGGCGATAAAATATATTTGGTAATTGATGATGTGATTGTGAAAGCTTTTCAAATACCAAAAGAAGAGCAGGTAAAAAAACAAAAAGAAGAGAAATCTTATGATGATTATGATTATATGGTTATACTTCAATTGGAAGATTCTTCTATGGTAGAGATTTCTTTGCATGAATTTTTACTTGGTGCTTTAGCAACGAATATGATACCAAATTTACCGCTAGAGGTTTTAAAAGCTATGGCCATTTTATATCGAACTTACGTCTTTAAACAAATGTCAGAATATCAAGTGGTTCCTGCTGTTAATGACTTTTTCTCTTATAAACCAATCGACTATTATAAAATTGCTTTTGCTCCTGATTATGATAAGATTTTGGTATCCTTAAATGAAGCTATTAAACAGACAAATTCTATGTTTGTTACCTATCAAAAACAATACATTTTACCATTTATTCATATTTCTAATTTCGGTCATACTTTGGAAGATCAACGCTATCCTTATTTATCTTCCGTTTCTAGCTTGTGGGATTCTTCTTCTCCCTTTTACGTGGATACCGTTCAGTTTTCTTATGACTTTTTAAGTAAAATTTTTCGGTTTACAATTACCAAGGATACGTCTTTTAAAATTACAGAAACTTCTCCTTATGGCAAGGTTTTAAAGTTAACGATTGGAGATCACTCCATTGATGGAAAAAAATTTATGAATTTATTACATTTAAAATCTCAATTTTTATCAATCATTCTTAATGTTAATACTATATCTATTATTACTAGAGGTTGGGGTGATGCTTTAGGGTTAAGTATCTTTGGAGCCTGTCATTTAGCCGAGAATGGATGCAGTTATGCGAATATTTTAAATTATTATTTTCCCAAGGTACAACTTTGTCAATATGTAAAAGAGCTTTCTTCTTGAAAGCTCTATTTTCTTGATTTTAAATCTTCTAATGCTTTATCCGCATCTTTATTTAATTCGATAGTTGTTCTTAGGTATTTCGAATATCCTTCTACTGTAGATAAAAAGTCTTCTAACTCTTGTATGTTTTGATTCTTTATTATTGCTTCTATTGTTTTAGTTGCATTTTCTAATTCTTTCGCAACTTCTTCTACTTGATCGTATGTCATACTTCCTATCATTCGCCTAATTCCTCCATAGATGTCTTTTTCTTAGTTAGTTCACCTTGTAATTGCTGTGACTTTTCTACAATTATTTTTCTATATTCTTCTATTTTTTCGATATTCGCAATATTGGTAGGACTTGGCCAGGCTGTTTTCATTTTATTAATACATTCAAATATTTTATTTATTGCTGTTGCATACGTATTATAATCCATTATCCTACCTCCTAAATTAAAATAATTCTAGAACCATTTTTTAAATCGGTTTCTCGGATTGTTTTATTTACATCATAGATTTCTCCAGTTTCTTTACTATAAAAGTTACTATCTTCTTTTATGATATAGGCATTATCTGTTAATTCTAGTAATCCTTCTTCTATTAGTTTTTTTACGGTTCCTACTTTTTTATTGATTGGAATGTATAAATCATAATTTTTTTCTATTAGAGGAATATAGAGTTCAATTAATATTTTATTTTTATTCATTGCCTATCCTCCTTAATCTTCGGTTACTAATTTAATTAGCTCCGCTTTTCCTTTTTTGATTATATATCCGAATCCAGCTTCCACTTCTGCACGTAGGACTCTAGTACTAGTTGTAACTTTTAATGTAAATTGATTTGCTAAACCATTTCCTAGCCAAATTCCTTCGGATAAGCTAGCGTTATTTTTAAACCAAAGTTCATAATTCAATGCTTTGATATTATCGATGGTATCTACGATAATAAATCTTACGTTTGTACTAGATTTTACTCTATCCAATAATTCTGTAATTTTTGATTTTTCTGCTACATCAACTTTATTTAAAATGACATTTAATCCCATAATTAGGCAGACATTTAAATTACTTTGATCTTGATATATCGCTTCCAAGCTTTCCTTTATTTTTTCTCCATTGACATAAGTTGCGGCACCTAGTTCTTTATCATTTAGGAAACTATTACCATCGATTACTAAACTTTTTACACCTTCTAATTGTTGTGTCATTCTTACTAAGGTCTGAATAAAGTTTGCACTAGAACTAATATCTTCCCCGGTAATGGTATAAATTCCGTTGGCTAATATATCTATGTAACTAATTTCTAGGGTTTCCTTATTAATTCCTACTGGAATTGCTTTTAGACTAGCGAAGGTTGGCTTTAATAATTCAATCGTTACTGTTTCAGGAAGAATAGGAACACGTTTTGCTTTGTATTCACAGATTGTTTGTAATTTTTCACAGACTACTTTTACATATTCCGTTAGTTTTTCTTCCTTGTAAGAATATGCCGTTTGGAATTCATAGACTCCATCTAGGCTTATTAAACCTCTTCCATATACTTTGGATGGTTCTTTTTTTCTAACTCCAGAAAGGACACTTCCATAATCGGAAGAATCGTTGAATTGTAATACTACACTTTGTTTAAAGTTTTGTCTTAATCGATATCTTACTGTATTTGGACCACTAGTACTTAAAATAAATACTACTCCATATTTTAAGCAATCTCTAGTTAATTGACCTAATACTTCTTCATATTGATTATAAGTATCTAAGAATCCTTCTACATTATTAATCACAATGATAATCATTGGTATTTGTTTTCCTCCATGGTTAATATAAAAGTCATAAGAACCATTGTAGTCTACAAATATTTTTTTTCTTTCTTCAATAATTTGAACAATCATTTTAAACAAATTATTAATTTTTTCTTCTTCGGTAGATAGTATTACTTCTCCAACATGTGGAGCGTTTCTAAACATAGTTAGTGTTTCAGCACCAAAATCTAATAAATAGAAATTCGCTTCTTTGGAGTCGTGTGATATGATAGTAGAATAAATAATACTTGATAGCATTAATTCTTTTCCACTTCCAGCACTACCAAATACGATTGTATTTCCTTCTTTAGAAATTGGTAATGTTAATATGTTTTGTTTTTGATTGTCTGGGTCATCATACTCTCCAATAATTGGATTTATGATATTTTTTTCTGCTTTGTATTTATACTTTTCTTTTAAATCACCTATGTATATTGTATTTGGTATTCTAGGTAACCATAATTGTGGAATACTTATTTTTTCTTCCTTTGCAGTATTTACGATATAGTTTACAATATTCGTAATTTCTTCTCCTTCGGACTCTACAGTTACTTCATTTTGTTTGGTATCGAATGTTTTAATATAGTTACCAACATTGTCTAAAAAGTTTACTGATTGATCTACTTTTTTCTTTCGTTTATCCGTAGGATAGTATTGTGCTCCTGCCCAGGCTGCTTGTCCAAGAGCAAATAATTCATTGTAACCTACTTGTAAATAAAATCTTCCTGGATTTTTCAAAGAGGCAGCATCTGGACATTTTATCATATCCATACTGTCAGATTTGTCTTGAACTTTTAGACATACTCTGAATTTAGAGTTTGACCATATTTGATCGTTTACTACTCCGGCAGGTTTTTGGGTTGCTAGAATAAGATGCACTCCTAAAGAACGACCAATACGAGCGGTAGATATTAATTGATCCATAAATTCTGGTTGTTGGTCTTTTAGTTCGGCAAACTCATCACTAATAATAAACAAATGAGAAACTGGTTGTTTTACTAATCCTTTTCTATAAAGAGATTGGTATTTATAAATATCAATTGTACTTTCGTTCAAACTGTCTCTTGCAGCGTTAAAAATTCTTTGACGTTTTCTAAGTTCACTTTGAATGGAAGCTAAAGAACGATTCATTTCAATGGTATCTAAGTTGGTAATTGTTCCTGCCAAATGAGGAAGTTTCATTCCAGTTTCCTTGTTTTCAAATGCTCCAGTTAAGCCTCCACCTTTATAGTCAATTAGTACGAAAGATACTTCGTATGGATGATAGTTTAGAGCCATAGATAAAATATAGGTAATTATAAATTCTGATTTACCAGAACCAGTCATACCAGCAATTAACCCATGGGGACCATAAAACTTTTCGTGTAGGTCTAATTTAAACAATTCTTGATGTTTGTCCACTCCTACTGGTGCCGCTAATGACTTGGTTGGGTCATTTGATTTCCAACGATTTAGAATATTTAATTGCTCAATCATACCAACATTATACATCTCTAGGAAACTAAGACTTGCTGGTATACTTTGATTTTCTTTTGAAATGTCAATTGGAATATTGGCTAGTATTTTACAACACTCATAAATATTTAGTGCTTGATCAAAATCCGCTATAAATTCTTTTTGTTTGTTAGATACTAATTCATTTTCAAATACTCCTGATTTTTTATCTCCAATACTGATAAATGTTTTACATTCATTTGGAATATTTACTAATCTTGGACTAATTACAATAATACTAAAACCAATGTTTATTTCCAATCCACAGACATCTTTCACTAATTCAATATCACGGACCATTTTATAATCATCTGTGATAATTACGTAGTATGGTTGATATTTTTTATAGTCTGCACTATTTAACTCTCTTTTTCCATTGTTATCTTTATATTTTCTAGCTTGGATTTCTTGTTCTAGAACTAGAGATATTTCTTTTGCTTCATCTAGTGTTGTTGCGAAATAACGTGTTTGTTTATCATTACTCCAACAGTGAGGTAATACCTTTAAATAGTCCCAGTTAGATTCATTTTTTTCATTTGTTAAAAGAATAATCTTTAAATCTTCATAACTGTGATAAGCAATCATTTGAAGGATTAACCCTTCGATGAATTGTTGTTTCATAGCAGCCATACCAATGATTGCGGTTACTCTGTTTTTGATAAATGATAGAGGTATGGGAACATTTTCTAACACACGAGATTCGGCTCCTAATTTATATACTTCTTGCAATAGGTTATCATCTTCTAAGGAGAAATGTTCTTCCGGGAAACTTACGGTTCCTCTTAATTCATCATCTCCCATTCCTAGGCGTAAATCTAGGAAATCTTCTTGTTCAATTTCTCTTTCCCATAGATTTCTTTTTTTACTATAAATAATATCCTTGGTTACTGATAATGGTACATAATTATCGATTAATATTTGTCTTTGAACTTTCATTTCTGCGTTAATTAGTTTTCTTTTTTCTTCAATATATTCCGTATATTTTTCTTGACGCAGTTTTTCTTTTTTTCTTCTTTGACGTCGTTGATAACGTTTTTGCATAATTGGCCATAACAACATTGTCATAAGCATAGCAAATGACATAATTAAAGTAGGCATAGCCGTTGATAAATCTCTACTTCCGTCGATAACTCCCATTAATGAGGAATATCCCATGGATACTGACATCATTGCCATAGTCATCATTGGTCCTAATGTATAGATTATAGGAGTCTTATCTTCTTCTACTTTTGACGGTGGAGCATCAATTTTTATATTTACTGGTTCTATCATTGTTTTAAATCTTGGTGCTCTAAAGAAGTAGTCGTCTTCCTTAAAAAATTCTATTCCTTCTTCATCTGGATTGTCTACTTCTACTTGTCGCTGAGTGATTGGATACTCAATTTCAAAACTATTCGTATCAAAGCGAAGAAAATTTCCTATATTATTTACTATCATGGAGTCTTTCATTACGATTATTTTTAATCCCATGATAAAAATCATATCTCCATACTCTAGTGGTCTTGTCGTAACAGCGGTATTATTTACATATGTTCCATATTTACTATTTAAATCCTGAGCTACCCATCTTCCATTATTATAAATTAGTCTTGCATGTTGTTTGGATACTAGTGGATAACTATAATGGATATGTGCTTTGGAATCATTACCAATAACAAATTCTCCATCCCTTTTTAGATGTAGCCATTTTATACTTTCGTCTATCGTTGGAGAGCAATACAATATTACATATTCATTATCTGTGTTAATTTTTAAGAAGAAAAGACTATAATCTTTTAAGATTGCAGAGTCTACTTCTTTATCTCCTACCATAATTTTGGTTTCGAAGTCACTTTTTATTTTCCACTGTCCGTTATATTCTTCTACATTAATTAAATTTCTTACGTTTCCAAGATAATCGTTATCTGTAATCCAGTAATTACCAGAAATTTTTGTTGGCAAAGTAAAATTATAGATTTTTGTTTTTTTAATCAATCTAACAATCACTTTATCACCAACCTTACTTATCTTTTTACTCTAGCTTAATTATATCTTTTTTTTCTCTTTTTTACAACACATATTTTATTTGCTGGTGCTTTTTTAAATAATTTATAATTCCTTGGGTAATAGAGTCTGCTAATTTCTTTTGATACTTTTTTTCTTGGAGTAACTTCCTTTCTTCTGGATTGGATAGATAACCGCATTCTACAAGAACTCCTGGTGTCGTTGTATTTCGATACATATATAAGTCGGTTGTTTTGATAGTTCGATTACTATTTAAGTTTTCTTTAAATTGATTTTTTATACTGGATGCTAATTTTTTATTATTCTCGTTAATGGGATTATATAACACTTCTGCGCCTTTTAATGAGCTATTTTGGTACCAGTTGATATGAATCGATATATATAAATCACACTTTTTTTCTTTTATCATTAACAATCTTCGGTAGAGATCTCCTCTTTTTTTAGCCGAGTCATAGATGGATGATAAGTCGATATCTCTTTTTCTTGTCATATAGACGATAGCCCCTTTTTCGGTTAATGTCTGTTCTAGTTGTTTTGATATTTCTAAATTGATATCTTTTTCATATATTTCTCCATAGTATGTTCCGCTATCTCTTCCACCATGACCAGGGTCTACCATGATAATGGTATCTTGTAGGGGAAGTGATTGTGCAGATATTACTTGTAATGATAGTACAAGTAGGCAAAAAATAATTAGTAGTGTGGTCTTGTATTTTAGTTTTAACATAGAATCACCTACTAATTATATGATTATTTTTTTATTATCTTTCTTACTTATTATATAGTGACTTTTGATAGATCTTATTGGATTGTTTCTTTTCTACCGTTTCTGGGAAGATTAAATCCACCATGTATTTAGCTATATTCCTACTTTTTCCATAGGCTGGTCTAAAGTGCATATCTATTCCAGGTATCGTATTTATTTCAATAATACGGTAACTATCACTAGTTTGAGGATTAGTAATTGTATTTGTCATATAATCAATTCCTGCATAAGGTAGACCTGGAAAAGCTTCTAATACTTTTAGTCCTATATCAATTACACTTTGATCTACTTTGTCCGTATAGTCTTCACAGATCCCTCCCATAGCAACATTAGAATTTTCTCTTAAATATACTTTTTCATTTTCTCTTGGGATACTGTTAATCGTTATGTTCCTAGTACTTAAATAATTGTATACTTCTTCATCTAGTAAAATCTTGCATAGAGCATTTTTTCTAGGATTCATTCGATATTCATTTTCTATTTCTATCAATTCTTCTATGGTATGCTTACCGTCACCTATTACATGAGCGGGGTCTCTATGTAGAACTGCATAATCTCTATTCTTGGTTATAAAAACTCTATATTCTTTTCCAGGATAGTACTCTTCGATTAGTACTTTTGTATTTTCTCCACGATGATTTTTTATTTTTTCTAGCGATGTTCTTATTTCTTCTTCTGTTTGTAGATTCATATATACATCGTAACCATGAGAACCAAATACGGGTTTTATTACTACAGGAGAATTTATTACATGAAATGCTTCTACGATATAGTTTTCTTCTTTCGCTTTAAATTCTTCTCCTATTGGTACACTAATTCCATGACTCATCATTAGCTCTTTAGCAAGCATTTTATTTCCGGCTAAAACTGATAGTTGATATGGCATGATAGAAGAATCTCTATCATATATTAATTCTTCATGATTTTGGTATCTTGCTTTTACTAATTCTAGTTCTTCATTTATTACATCTACACGAATATTCCTTTTTAACATTTCATAGATTAATATTTTTTGATTTGAATGAAGATTTTTATATATATTTTCCATTTTACCATCTACTTTCTGAGGAAGCACTTTCACTACCATAGTCTGAAAAGCCAAAAGCATCTGTTTGTGAAGAACTCCAACTATTATCCTGTCTACTTTCTGATGAGGCACTCTCACTTCCATAGTTACTGTAAGAAGACTCCCAACCATAATTTCTGCTTTCTGATGATGTGCTTTCGCTTCCATAACTTTGGTACTCTATTGTATTTGTTTGTTTTCTCTCCGGTTGATATGTTTTCTTTTTTATTAAGGTTTTTAATCCATCGATTGCTTCATCAATTGAATCGTTTTCTTTCCTTAGTTTTTCTAGCATTTCTCTTTCTTGTTTTTCTTCTTCTTTGGCTATTTGTTGAAGTTCTTTTAATTTTTTAATTTTTTCTTTTCGTTCTTCTATCATTTTATTTACTTCGGGATTTGTAGTTTTCTCCGGTAAATTGGTTTCTAATTGATTAATTAGTTCATCAATTGCAGTTAATGAATTATACTCTAACATTTCTTTTTGCTCCTTTCTTTAATATTAATACTCCATCTTTTTTACCTTCTGTCTTTTCTAAGGCCGATGGGAATCTTTTTTCTTGTAATGTAGGAAAAACACGTTTTACTCTTTCTATATCATCAATTTCTGATCTATTACTGTTTCCGATATCATATAAATAAGCAAAATAAATTGTTTTTACATTTTCGCTCAACTCATATATTTTCTTAGCAAACTGCTCTAGCGGATGTTCTTGATACATTAAGGATATGTAGTCTGAAATATTAGATAAAAACATATCATCATATTCTCCTTTTAGATGGAGATTTTTTAAATCTGTATTTATAAAATTTATTTTTACTTCTTCTAATCTTTTTTGTACTTGTTGGTACTTACTTTTATTTAAATATATATTTTGTTTTAATTTACTCTTTGTATTAAAATATTTTCGATAAAATACAGATGACTTTTTTAGTAATAATCCATTATTTTTATTTTCTCTATATTTTTCTTCCCAATAATATTGACAGTCCCTTGATGTTATCAGTGACATGATTATTTCTTTATTTAATGACATAGAATTATCCAATAAAAATATCTTTAAGAAATCCTCATATTCTAATCGTTTTACTCCAACAAGTTTTAATTCCATATAAAATCTTGTTTCTGGATTAATATCAAAAGTTGTTATATCCGTTGCTCCCTGGGCTATGGCGTTTAATATATGATCACTAGATGCTGTTACAGTTATTATTTTTTTATCAGTTAAATCTAAATCTTCCATATATCCAGCAATATTTTCACTAGTAAAAGGATATATTACATCAAATCTCCCCATAACAAATTCCTGCTTTCTTTCCACAAATAAATTGTTTTAGATTTTCTTCACTCAAAACGTTTTGTAATGTTTCATTTTTTAAAGATTGTTTAGAAATAAAGTCTTTATTCTTTTCATATATCCAAGTACATGGACTTACTCTTCCTAAATTATCAATAAAGATGAAATGATTCCCTCCTGGACATTTCGTCACATAACTTGGTTGGTCATCAAAATTTAAATTTACAATGATACTGTCTTTATATTTTTCCTTTAATACTTTTATCTTTTTTATCAAAATATGATTTGGTTCTTTTTTTCCTAGTGTTTTGTCTTCGCTATGCATAAGATCCATAATAGAAAAGATAATTTCACTTGCTTTTAAATCGATACTATTTTTTATCACACCTTCTAAATCATTTTCATTATTTGCATGAATTACAGTACCGATTCTTATTTTATTTTTTGATTTTTTTAAAGCTTCTAGGCCTTTTAATGTTCTTTCATATGTGTTCTTTCCTCTTACCGATTCGTGTTGTTCTTTCGTTCCATCTAGACTTACGTGAATCATTTTTAACGAAAGGTTATTTAACTTTTTTACTATATTCTCTGTAATCATCGAAGCATTGGTTGATATATCTGTTTCTAGTCTTTTACTTGCATATGTTAGGATTTCTAGAATATCTTTTCGCAAGAAAGGTTCTCCTCCAGTAATTTTTAATTGAGTAAATCCTTCTTTTACTAATTCATCAATTACATGATAACATTCTTCTGTTGTTAGTTCTCTTTCCTCTTTTTTATAGTTACAGGAAAACATACAATAAGAGCATTGATAATTACATTGATGTGTGACTTCCCATATCGCTTTCTTTTTGTTATTTGATAAAGTAAACTTACATTTCATTGGTTTTATAAATTCTTTTATTTGTTCCATGTTAACAGTCCTTTCTCCATCTATTATTAATATCTTTTCTTTTACTTCTTTTTTAAATCTTTGTATTTTTTGTTCTTTCAAACGTTTTTTTATTTCCGATATTTTTAAATCACTATTCTTCTTTAATCTATTTATAGCTATTTCATCTTTTATATCTACGTAGATAATTTTTCTAAAATATTTATCTAAATGATCATTTATTAGTAATGCCCACTCCACTAGGATTTGTTTATTTTTTAAATTTGATAAATATAATAGGAGGTGTTTATATAATATTTTTTTATACCTTTTCATATATTTTTTATATTTATAAATATATTTGTTTAAATCTATAGATGTTACTACTTGATATTTTCTTAGTGGTGGAATTTGTTGTTTTAATTCTTTTATGTATAGTTCGTCCTCTAATTTTTTTCTCCTAAAATCATCTACATTAATATAGATTAAATTATTTTCTTCTTTTATGAGTTGTTTCGCTATTGTTGTTTTTCCTGCGGACATTTTACCAGTAATTCCAATCCAGTTATTCATACCAACACACTCCATACTTTATTGGTGTAAATGTCGCTATTTGGGTGTCTTTTGGCATATTGTTATATTTATTCCAATCAATATCGTCTGTTATTATTTCATAATTTTTATTTTTTAACTCTTCTACTAAATTATTAATTGTTGACATTAAGTCTTTATCTTTTATTTCTTTTGTTTTTTGGTGGATATATTGAGAAGTTATTTCTTTAGTTTTCTTTTGTAGAAAAATAGGTGTTCCTACTCGATAAGTTAGATAGTGAAGTCTTATTTCATGAGGCATTGTTTCCAAGATAAGATTTTTTGTTTGTTCTATATCTTCTTTTGTTGTGGTTGGATAGTCCAAGATAAGACTAACTCTTACTCTATATCCTAGTTCTTTAATTCTTGTTATTATCTTTTTGGTAATATCAATATCAAAAAATTTATTCATAGAATTTAATATTCTACGACTTCCTGATTCTATTCCAAAATGTACCCAGCGGAATCCTACCTCATACATTTTCTGAAACATTTCTTCATCATATGTTTTTAGACTTGCTAAAGCACCAAATAAACATTTTAAATTTCTTCTCTTTATTTCTTCACAAATTTCTATCATTCTTTTTTTACTTACTGTTGCATTATCATCTAGAAACATGATTTTTTTCGCATGATATTTTTTGATTAATAATTCTATTTCATCCACTACTTGCTTGGGTGTTTTGGCTGTCCATTTACCGAAGAAATAAGGAGTTGCACAAAAAGCACAATTACCAATACAACCTCGTGATGTTATCATCGTTCTTGTATCCATATACTTTTCGATATCCACTAATTCTCTATTTGGAATTGGTAAGTCCTTAAAATTGAAATTTACTCTTTTCTTTTCTGTTTTATATATTTTGTCATCCCATTTAAATACAAGATTTGGTATTTTTAATAATTCTTCTTTTTTATCTATATATTTTATTACCTTATTGATTTCTTGTTCTACTACTCCGTTCATTAAAATATCAATACCATTTTTTAGAAATTCTTCATGATAATAAGAGGATGTCTTTCCAATTACTATTGTCGTTGTTTTTATTTCTTTAGGGATATTTTTTATAATTTCAAAAATATTATCTTTTGTTTCCGTTGTATGTAGGGGGATATGATAGTCAAAAACAAATATTAAAATATTTTTCTCTTCTAAATATTTATTAATATTATTGTTCATTTGATTCACATCCATATCTAATACTTTGACCTCTTTATATTCTTTTTGGATAATCGTTGCTATTTGTAAAATATCTATAGGTTCTGCTATGATACTTTTGTTTGTAAACGGTTTGTTAGGTGGATTTACTACTAATATTTTCATATTCTTACCTCCTCTTATTTGCATTATATAAGACTTTTTGTTATTATAAAAATACATATAAATTATCTTTATCATAACAGGAGGTTATTATGAATATTAATTTTGAATTATATCGTGTTTTTTGTGTGGTTGCTGAATGTAAAAACATTACCAGGGCTGCTGAACAATTACATATTAGTCAACCGGCAATTAGTAAATCTATTAAGAGCTTAGAAGAACAATTAGGGGGAACTTTATTTGTTAGAACAAAAAGAGGTGTTTTTTTAACTGAAGAAGGGAAAGAGTTTTATCATTATTTAAAACAGGCTATGGAATATATTCATAATGCAGAACATAAATTTAATGATTTAATTCATTTAGAAACCGGAAGTATACGAATTGGAATTAGTACTACTTTAACTAAACAATTATTATTACCTATCTTAGAAAAATTTCATGATCAGTATCCAAATATCAATATTGAAATAACAACAGATCCATCTTTTGAATTATGTAAAAAATTACGTAACGGACTTTTAGATTTGACAATTTTTAATCTACCTGTTTCTAATGCAGATGATATTGAAATTACACCAATATTTACAGTACATGATGTATTTGTGGTTGGGAAGAAATATCAAAGTTTAGCAACAAAAAAAATATCTATTGAAGAGCTCTGTTCTTCTTATCCTCTTATCTTACAAACACCTGGTTCTACTTTGAGAAATTTTTTTGACGATTTTTGTAAAAAAAATCATATTTCTTTTTCTTCTGCCATGAGTTTATCCAGTTATACTTTAGTTCTAGAATTTAGTAAAATAGGATTTGGGGTTGGCTTTGCTACAAAAGAATTCATAAAAAAAGAATTAGATAATAAAGAATTATTTATCGTTCCTACTACTACTTCTATTCCTGAAAGGCAGATTGGTATGGCTGTTTCTAAACATCAGTTGCCTAATTTTGCTACTCGTAAATTTATTGATATTATTTTAAATAAATAATTTTTTAGTCATCTGCCTATACTCTCTTTTTATTTTAGAATACGTTATAATGGTGAGATATAATGATTCATATTTTTGAAGAGTTTTCCCCGGTTTTTCAAGCTTTTCTCGCTGCACTTTTTACCTGGGGAGTAACTATGCTTGGAGCTTCCGTTGTCTTCTTTTTTAAAGAAGTAAAAAAAGGAATAATGGATGCTTTTCTTGGGTTTTCGGCTGGTGTGATGATTGCTGCTTCTTTTTGGTCTTTGCTTAGTCCAGCAATTGATATGGCAAATAGCATGAAAATGATTTCTTGGCTCGTTGTCTTTCTAGGTTTTTTTAGTGGAGGTCTTCTTTTATTTCTAGGAGATAAATTTTATGACTTTCTGCAGAAAAAGACAAAAAAAGGAAACTTTTCTACTTCTCATAAATTAAAGCGTTGTTTAATGCTTGTTTTTTCCATTACATTACACAATATTCCGGAAGGTCTTGTCATTGGTGTTGCTTTTGGTTCTCTTGCCTATAGTATTGAAGGAGTTACTTTGGCTTCTGCATTAACACTTGCTTTAGGAATTGGACTTCAAAATTTTCCTGAAGGTAGTGCCGTTAGCTTACCTCTTCGAAGAGAAGGCATGTCCCGTAAAAAAGCATTCTTTTTTGGACAATTAAGTGGTGTTGTGGAACCGATTGCTGCTGTTATTGGAGCAATACTAGTTTTAAAAATTCAATCCTTATTACCATTTTTACTGTCTTTTGCCGCTGGGGCTATGATTTATGTTGTAGTAGAAGAATTGATTCCAGAAAGTCAATCTAACAAAAAGAAGGATTTAATGGCTTTATTTACTTTAATTGGATTTTCTATTATGATGATTTTAGATGTTGCTTTAGGATAAAAAAACTATTTCTTTTTTAGAAATAGCTTTTTATTTTAAATATAAATTTTCTCCCTTTTTTAGGTAAATTCCATATAAATCATCTTTTGTACATGTATAAATCAATTTAGGAATAGGGTCCTGGTTTTCTATATCATTACTCTGCTCATTTTCTTCTGAAGTTTCTGGTAATGGTTCTAATTGCTCTATATCAGAATCTTCTTCTGGTTTTGTATTTATACTTTCTTTTGTTATTTTTTGAAAGCTATATCCATTGTTATTTATTACATTTGTATTTTCATCTATCCAAAGACATTCTTCTGGTTTTTTACCATTTATTATTACGTAGTATCCCTTGGCATTTACTATCCATCCTGGACTTTGATACTTTCCCTTCCCACATTCTATATGACAATGATTTCCAGTGGCATTTCCTGATGTTCCTTCTTTATAGAATGCTTCTTTTTGATTTATTTTCTTTCCTACATATAATTTGCTAATATCATTAGTATGAGCTAATAGAATTGTCATATAGTCTATTGTGCCATCTGGATATTCTACAGGATTATCACTTTCTATCCATACTTCATTGGCATCTTGTGTATATATCTTTTTTATCGTCCCAGAGAAGGGTGCGTATATTTCTTCACTTTCTGTATTTTCTCCGGCATCATCAATTGCATAACTATCTACGTGTGTTCCTTCACCATATCCTTGTGTAATACGCATGTTTTTTAATGGGTAAATTGGTTTTTCCATTATTTTTCCTCTCTATTGATAATTTTATCTTTTGAAATTGTTATTGTATTTTTAGTAAGTAGGTCAGAATGAGAAGCAAGTTTTCCCTCTAATGATTTATATATAGTATCAGCACCTATAAATGAAAAAAATCCAATCCACAGACTAGTGGGAAGTGTGATATCTGTAAATGTGTAACAGAAGATGATTCCTATTAGCATGTTTATTATAAATGAATATAGGCATAGATATTTACTCGTTTTAAAACAGCTTTTTGTTTTCTGGACCACCGCACATGTAATTGCGCTAAGAGCTATAGAAATCACTAGTAATTGTTGTAGAAATTCTAGATTTAGCATATTAATCACCTGCAGTATTATATGCTTTCTTTCTTTTATTGCCACAAAAAAAGCATCTTTCGATGCTTTTGAAACAGTATAAATTAACGTTTTGAGAATTGTGGAGCGCGACGTGCTTTCTTTAATCCTGGTTTCTTACGTTCTTTCTTACGAGGATCTCTAGTAATAAATCCAGCAGCTTTTAAGATTTTTCTGAAACTATTATCAGAATCATCTGGAGTTGTTGAATCATATTCTAATAATGCTTTTGTAATACCATGACGGATAGCTCCTGTTTGACCAGTGTATCCACCACCTTTTACTTTTGCATCTACATCAAATAACTCTCTTGTATTCGTTAATTCTAATGGTTGACATAAATCCATTACGCAGATATCAGATGGGAAGTATTCTCTTACATCTCTTCCATTAACAGTAATTTTACCAGTACCTGGAGTTAAAGTAACTTTAGCAATACTAGTCTTTCTATGACCAGTTCCATAATATTTATTTTTCTTTTCTTTTGCCATAACTTAAACCCTCCTATTTCACTTCAAGCACTTCTGGCTTTTGTGCCTCATGTTTGTGCTCGCTTCCTGTGTATACAAATAATTTTTTATACATTTGTCTTCCTAATCTGTTGTGTGGTAGCATACCTTTTACAGCTCTTTCTACCATTTCTACTGGATATTTTTCAATCATTTCTTTGGCAGTTCTTTCTCTTAATCCACCTAAATATTGTGAATGATTGTAATACATCTTGTTGTTTAATTTATTTCCTGTTAAATTTACTTTTTCTGCATTAACGATAATAATGTTATCTCCACAATCAATATGTGGTGTGTATGTTGGTTTATGTTTACCGCGTAAGTATTTTGCAGCAAGTGATGCAACGCGACCTAAAGATTTTCCTTCAGCATCGATAACGTACCATTTACGTTCTACTGTTTCTTTCTTTTGCATATAGCTTTTCATCATAAATTTCTCTCCTTTACCTTTAATTAGGTTTTCCCAGGACCTAATCAACGTGGGGATATTTCGAATGTACCGATTATGATTATACTAAAAAAAGTATTAAAAATCAATACTTTTTTATCATTATATATGTTTAATATTTATTTTTTCCGCATCTTGTAGTTCAGATTCCTTTTTTTCTAATTTTACTAGTAGTTCTTGTTGCTCTTCATCCGATAGAGATTCAAACCACTCTTCTGCATTTCTCATTGTATTTACGGCTTCTGTTTTCTCTCCTGTCCATCCAATTTCTTGTGCCGCTGCGTTATATTCTTGTGGTAAGTTCGTTGGTTGTGGTGATGCTGAAGTGGATGTAGAAGTACTAGTTACTGTTGTAGAAGTCAAAGTTGAAAGTTTTTTAGGATCAATTTCTCCTCCTTTAAAAACATAAGAAACCCCTGCTGTTGTTGTCACTCCTAAAGTTGTAGTACCTGCTAAGTTACTATTTAATAATGTCGATGTGGAATTTCCTTCTAAAAACCACATTATTGCTGAATCTATTGCTCCCATTATTATCTCCTCCTTATTTGTATATTTGGTTTTTGTCCTTCTGTTTCTTTCGGTATAATTCTTTGTTCTAATTCTTCGTCGGTTAGTCTTTGTAATTGAGGACTTTGTCCATTCTTTTCTTCTTTTGTTTCTAAGAAACTTTTTCTTAATTGTTGTAAGGCCTCAACACTATCTAGACTATCTAAGAGACCTTCTACTGTATATATGTCTTTTCCTTGTTGTTTTGCTTTTTGAAGACTTTCTATTGCCTCTTGATTTTCATTATATATTTGTTGCATTTTTTGCATATTTCTAGCTACTAATTTCTTCTCTATCGTTTTTATTCTTGCTAAATTATATTCTTGAAGATTGATACATTGTAAATCTTTTATAACATCTAATGCTTGATAAGATCCTACTATCCATGGTAATACTGGCATACCTAATAGACCTACTCCAATACAAATTCCTATAACAACCATATCTTTTTTTAAGGCATTTTGGTGATGTTTTTTATTTAATTTTAAATAGTCTGGAAAAAGCTCTACTCTTCTATCTACCCCTTCATAATAGTTAACACTTTTTCCTTCTTTTATCTGTTTTTTTATGATATTTTTATTTCTTATTGTTTCTTCTTTAATAATACGTATTTGTTCTTCGGTTGTTGCCTTTTTTAACAACTCTTTTTCTCGGTAGTTAACAAATCTATCTATGATTGAAGGTTTTTCTTTCTTTTTTCGGTTTGGAAAAAGTTTTGTTAATAACTTACTTCTCTTTCTATTTCTTACCTTATTTAATAACCAAAATTTCTTTTGATCATATTTACCTACTATATTTTGAAACCATCTTGCACCTAACTTTTCATGTAGTTTATACTTTTTTTGATATAGTTTTCTTTTCCATCTTTCCTGTTCTTTTTCTGTTAGGTCTTTTGGCATTCTTATTCTCTCTGGTTTCATTATTAAACGATAGTTATACTTTATTTTTTCAATTTTTTTACCAATTTTTTGTATTGTTTTTGTTCCAATTTTCTTTTCTAATTTTTCTTTTGCTTCTTCTATAGTTTTTATCCAAACTTTTTGTTCTTGTTCTGATAAATCTTCTGGTAGTTCAATCTCATCTGGATTACATAATAAGTAGTATTTATATTTGAGGTTTTCTACTCTTCCTTTCTTTTTCATTTTCCTTTTAACCCCCTATTATTCTCTAATTGGGCTATATTATATCATAAATCGTAAAAAAAAGCAATAGTAGTATCTATTGCTTGTACTTTATATTGGTTAAATATAGACCTTCTGGAGGAGCTGTTTTTCCTCCTTTTGACCGATCTTTTTTTTCTAAAAATGTTTCCACAAATTCTGGGGATTCTTTTTCTTCTCCTATGCGAATCAATATTCCTACCATATTTCGGATTTGATAACGTAAGAAGCCATTCCCTGTAAATGTGAACTTAATTTTATTCTCGTTTATTTTTTCTACCGTTGCTTCAGAAATTGTTCTAATACAGTTTTCTTTTTCTTTGTTTTCTGTAACAAATGATCTAAAATCATGTTCTCCTAATAAATATTTTATTCCCTCTTGCATCTTTTCTACGTTTAATTTGTAGTTGTATTGGAAGACATAATTTCTTTCTAATGGATTGTATTCTCCTACGTTGATATAGTATTCATAGGTTTTTTCTTCCACATTATATCTAGCATGAAAATTATCTTTTACTTTCGTAGCTTTTATTACGTGAATGTCGTCAGGAAGATTGCTGTTCATAGCTCTTTTTAATTTGTATTCCGTAATATTTACGTCTAAATCTGCATGTCCACACTGCATTTTTGCATGAACACCTTTATCTGTTCTACCAGAGGAAGTAAACGTTGTTTTTTTTCCAGCATTAATTTTTGTTAAAGCTTCTTCTATTTTTTCTTGGATTGTATTTTTTCCGGGTTGTGTTTGATAACCATTGTAATTGGTTCCATCGTAGGATAATGTTATTAAATACCTCATACTAGACTCCTTTTATCTAACTATATTTATACATGCTTATAAATATCTTTAATAATATCTCTAACATCTTTATGATAGTCTAATTTTACTTTTTTCTTTTTGATAGCTTTATAAGTAAATAATACTATTTCTGGTAGAGTATAACCATTTCTTTTTAAATAATCTACTCTTTCATAGGTTTCTTTTGTTGGTCCTTCTAAAAATATTCTTTTGTTTTTTACGAATAACATTTTTGTGGTATATTGATATAACATATTTGCGTTACTACTGCCAATAATAATTATTTTATGGTATTGCTCTTTTAGTTTTGATAAAACCATCATTATCTTTTTTCTACTTTTATTATCTAGATTTTTGTATGGATCATCTAAAATTATTACTTCTGGATTGGATAATAGACCTATGGCGATTTGTACCTTTTTTTGTTCTGATTTTGATAGTGATGTTATATTTTTGTCTAAAAGACTGCTATCTAATCCTACAATTTTTAAAGAATCTTTTTCTTTTTTTTCAATATTCTTAATTTGTAAGTGATAATAATTAATAATGAAATCCATATGTTCTTTGATTGTATTTAGATAGTTTATTTTTTGAAAACTTTTTTCAATTGTACTTACTTTTTTATAATATTCATAATGATTTCCATTACATACATTTTCATTATCAATAATTATTTCTCCATCTGGTAATTCTTTTAAACTTAATATCTGTAGTAGTTCTTCGTATTCTGGTCCTGTGATTCCAACAATATCTTCACTAGAAAGTGTAGTTGTAAATTCCCATTCGTTTGTCTTTATATTTTCTAATTTTATTTCCATATGGTATCTACCATCCTGTCCATATTAAGCTCTATTTTATCTACCACGTTATAATCTTTTAATTTGACAGATAAATCTATCATAAACGGTAAATCTAGGCCTATTTTATTTAATACATTGTCTTTTTCCATTACTGTTAATGGTTCTCCCTCTAATAGTATTTTTCCATCATTTATAATATATAAGTAATCACTTTCTAAGCAGACTTTTAATTCTGAGGATGTCATAATAATTGAGATTTCTGTTTCCAGTTGTATGGTGCGTAAAAGTTTGATAAACTCCTCTTGTTCTTTTTCTTCTAATTCTCCACAGACATCATCCAAAAAAAGTACCTGAGGTGATCCTAACATTTTTTCGGCTAATAAAACTTTCATTTTAATAAACATTGGTACTTCATTTGGATTTTGCTTTTGATATTTTGTTAGTTTGTATTTTTTTATCAATTCTTTATAAACTTCTTTTTGTTCTTCTTCAGTTTTTTTAAATAAATGAATTGTATAACTTAATTCTTCTTCTATTGTGGGAAATAAGAAGGTGGTATTATCTTGAGGAATAATTGCTCCTGTAATTTCTTTCCACAGATTCTGTGGATATTCTTCTATATACATTCCTAATAACTTTATACTTTGCTCTGTTGTTAGTTGTCCACTTAATATTCTTATTAATGTTGTTTTACCACAGTTATTACCACCTGATACCGTTATAAATTTATTTTGTTCTACTTGAAAGGAAATATCTTCAAATAAATCTTGATATTTTAAATTACATACTTCTAATAATTCCACCATATTTCCCTCCTGTTTTATTTTCTATTATATAATAAAGCGTCTAAAAAAGCCAATTATTTGGCTTTTTTCTTTTGAATTCTATAGGCACACCGCAATAAGAACTTATCTGATACAAATCTTCCAAAAAATTTGGCACATTTCATTTTAAATCCTGGAATAATTAGCATTTTCTTTTTAAACATTTTATCGATAGCATATTTCGCAACATAAGTACTTTTTAATGGTTTCACTCCAAATTTTACACCAGCTACATTATTGAAATTAGTATCTACTGGACCTGGACATAATACTGAAATGTGGACATTTGATTTTTTCTTTTTTTCTTCATACCATAACGCTTCTGATAATTGATAGACGTAAGATTTTGTTGCGTAATAGGTACTCATTAATGGTCCTGGTTGAAATGCTGCAGAAGATGCGACGTTTAGAATGTATCCCGAGTTCTTTTTTTCCATATCCTTGATAAATGATTTTGTTAGAATGTGTACGGCTTTAATATTCGTGTTAATCATTTCTAATTCTTGTTGCAAATCCGTAGTGGTAAATTCTCCAAACATACCAAACCCAGCATTGTTCACTAAAATATCTATGTTTTCTTTTTTAGTTAACACATACAGTTCTTTTACTTTTTGCTCGTTGGACAAATCAGCTACAATGATTGTTACTTTTGTAGGGAGTGCTTCTTGGATACTTTCTAATTTTTCTCTATTCCTAGCGACTAAAATAAGTTCATATTTCTTAGTGGCCAGATATCTCGCTATATCTAGACCAATTCCTGATGATGCACCTGTAATCAATGCTTTCATACCGACACCTCTATTCCCTATCCATTTCTCATTTTTATTATATACTAAAAATGGTAAAAAAAAAAGAATGTTGACATTCCTTTTACTTTTTTGGAGCACTATTTGATGAAGTCGTACCTTTTTCATTCGTACTACTGGATAACAATCCTTCCATTTCTAACATTTCTTGATATGCTTGATCTGTTTCTATTATTTGTCTTGCAAAAAAGTCATTATATATTTGATCTGTTGTCGCTTGTCTTTGTCTATGATTTGCCTCCATTTCTGCTAAACGTTTTCTTGTCGCATCTTGTTCTCTTCTTACTTTATCCTGAAACTCTTGATTACTTTGGTTATATAAATCTCTAGTTTCTTCCATCGATAAATGAGCGAAATCTGTAATACTATATTGACTGATAAATTGACTTCTACTTTCTTCTGATATTAACCTTTTATTTGAGGCTATTAAAAACCAGTTATTAACTGTATAAGAGATATTTTCTTCTGGTGTTGCGGATAGTAAGATAGGATTGCCTTCTAATTGCTGTCTTAGTTTTTGATATTCTTTTCTGTACTTTCCTCGGAGCTCAGGACTATCTAGGTATTCTTCTCTAGTTACTCCTTCTTTTTCTGCTATATAAGATTCTAATTGTTGATATACTTTTTTATCTTCTGTTCTATTTCTATCTCTTGCTATTTGTAAAAGTCTACTTCTTTGCTCTGGTGTTTCTTTTGCAAAACTTGAATGAGTTATTCTATCTTTTAATTCTTGCATTATCTCTGGTTCGTCTGTATTTTCTTTTATATCTTTTTGCAGTTGTAACCATTGCTCATTTATTTGTTGTAATAACTTTGTGAATGCTTCTACATTTACTCCTTGTCCTGATTCATATAATTCTGGTAGAACGTGTTGATAACTTTCTTTTTCTGTTAAATATGTGGACATAATATTTATATAAGCTTCTCTGTAGCTATTTTCTTGTTCCTTATTTGCTAAATAGTCCTTTTTAGATATGTTATTAGCTTCTAATATTGGTTTAAATGCTTCATATACATATAGTTTAGCAGACATTCTTTCTTTATTATAAGAATTTATCTTTCCTGTCTTTGATTGTTTTACTAAAGATATAGCACCGTTTTCTTTATCTAACATTGCCTTTATATTTTCAAACATATTATCACCTGAGTTTATTTTATCACAAAAAGAAAAAGACACAAGGTCTCGTTTCTATTTATCTTCTTTTTCTGCCTTTTTTGCTTTTTCTTTGGCAGGTTTCTTTTCTTCTGGTTTAGCTTCATCTACTAATTTTAAAATTACCATTAATGAGTTATCTCCGCGACGCTCAGATAATTTTAAAATTTGAGTATATCCACCATTACGATTTTCATAACGTTTTGCTAAATCATGGAAAATTTTATCCACAACTTTTTTATCATTATGTAAGAATGCTAAAGCTTTACGACGAGAAACTAAATCACCTTTTTTACCATAAGTAATCATCTTTTCAACAAACTTACGAACTTCTTTGGCTCTAGTTTCAGTTGTAGTAATACTTTCATTTACTACTACTTGTTTTGTCATAGTAGCTAGCATACTTCTTCTATGTTTATTATCTACACCTAATTTTCTCATAGTTATTTCCTCCTTATATTTTAGTCGTCATCACGTAATACTAGACCCATATCTCTAATTTTATCTAATACTTCTTTTAGAGATTTCTTTCCTAGATTACGGATTTTCATCATGTCTGATTCACTCTTATTAACAAGATCTTGTAAAGTATGAATACCTGCTCTTTTTAAACAGTTGTAAGCTCTTACAGAGAAATCTAAATCTTCAATTGAAGTTTCTAAAGCTTTTACTTTTGGATCTTCTGTTTTTTCAATCATCATTCCACTTACATCTGCAATTGATGATAAATCTGTTAAGATTGTGAAATGTTCAATTAAAATTCTTGAAGCTAAAGCGATTGCTTCTTCTGGCTTGATTGAACCATTTGTCCATACGTCTAAAATTAATTTATCATAACTTTCATCTTGTCCCACACGAGCGTTTGCAACTTCATATGATACTCTTTCAATAGGAGAATATAATGAGTCAATAGCGATAACTCCTGCTTTTTTAATATCATGAATTTTCTTGTTGTCTTCACTTCTTACATATCCACGACCATTTGATACAGTCATTTCCATATTTAGAGAAGCTCCTTTTGATAATGTAGCGATAACTTTATCTTTGTTGATTACTTCGATATCTGCATCATGTTCAATATCTCCAGCAGTAATTTCTCCCTCTTTTGTTGTGTTGATACGAACAATTTTCTCTTCATTTGAATGATTTTTAAATACTACACCTTTCAAATTTAAGATAATTGTTGTTACATCTTCATAAACACCTTCGATTGTTTGGAATTCATGAAGAACACCATCAATTTTAATACTACTAATAGCACTTCCTGGAAGAGATGATAACATTACTCTTCTTAATGCGTTACCAATTGTAGTACCAAATCCTCTTTCTAATGGTTCTAATTCAAATCTACCATAGAAATTGCTTTCTACAGAATCTGTTATTTTATAAATTGGTTTTTCAAATTGTAACATGAAACTAACCTCCCTTATTCATTAATTATACACGTGGACGTTTTGGTGGACGACATCC
>CALVRR010000018.1 GCA_944358705.1 uncultured Bacilli bacterium | reverse complement strand
GGCGTCGTTGGTGAAGTGGTTAACACGCTGGTTTGTGGCACCAGTATGCAAGGGTTCGATTCCCTTACGACGCCCCAGAATGAAATAAAATCGGTTCTTGCGAATCGATTTTTTTGTTAGAAAAAATTGACAATATATGTAGAAAATCTAAATTAGATAACGAAGTCTTATTTAAAACAATTAAAGTGCTAAGAAGAACTAAAAACAACTTAAAGTATAAGTTAACAGAAATGTATTTTTATTAGTTTAGCTAATTAGTGTATAATATAGTAAGAGGTTGATATAATGATAAGAATAAATGAACCAGATAGCAAGATAACTTATGAAGATAGATATTCAAGCTATGCAATCATTAAGAATGATAATGAAGAAATTGCTGTTGTAGAAATGATTGGTTGGGGATATATATTTCCTGGTGGTAAAATAGAAGAAAACGAGAATTCACAGGAAACGATAAAAAGGGAAACTTTAGAAGAAATCGGTTATGAAGTTTCTAATTTAGAATACTATGAAAAGTTTGAAACATTTTGCCAAATATCCTCGCGTGGCCGTTTAATTAATTGCCATAATATAGCAGACTTTTATTTAGGAAATATGAAAGATAAAATTACAGACCCAATAGAAAAAACTAATTTACACTGGTTTAAGCCAAACGAACTATATGGAAAGTTAAAACTAGACTTTCAAAATGTAGTTTTAGAGAAAATCTATCCCAAAGAATAAAATTGGTCATACTTTTTGAATTTGCTCCAGAATGAAAAATTTCAAAAGGCTTCAAGATAGAATCAATCTCATAAGTCGATTTTTTGTTAGAAAATAATTGGAAATATTTGGTAATTGAAGAAATTATATATATTAATAAAAGATGTTAAAAAAATCCTGAAAGATTTTATTCTTGGAATACTAATTAGATTAAATAATTATACCCATCTATTATGTAATTAAGCAGAAAACAAAAATTAATGATATAATGATATTAATAAAGGCGGAGAAAATATATGAGAAAAGAGATTGATTTTTTAAAAGAAATTGTATTAAAAGCAAATGATATTTCTAAAAATGCTTTTGAAATTTGCAACAAAGGTGCAGAAAATGATTTAGTTACTAACTTGGATTTAGAAATAGAAAAATTTTTAATTGATGAAATAAAAAAGGAATATCCAGATTTTGATATAGTAAGTGAAGAATATAATACTAACAGTCAAATAACTGATAATTGTTTTATTATAGACCCTATTGATGGAACAATAAATTTTGCTAATAATTTGCCATTATGGGGAATTCAAGTTGCTTGTATTAGAAATGGTAAAACTATTGCTAGTGTTATAAGTTTACCAAGAATGAATGAATTTTATTATGCAGATGAAACTGGAGCATATTTAAATGACAAAAAAATAAGTGTTAACGAAGTTCCTATTAAAAACGCATTATATTCAATAGATGGAAATAATAATTTACCTTGTATGCAAAGAATGAGAAAATACTCATCAAATAGACGAAATTTTGGTGGAGTATGTGTTTCAATGGCGTTTGTTGCAAGTGGAAGAATACATGGTGCAGTTTTTAGAAGTAATAAGCCTTGGGATTATGAACCTGGATTGTTTATTAGCAAAATGGCTGGTGCAAGTGTAAAAAGCAACGACGGGTTTCATGCTGCTGCAATGAATGAAGAATTTTTAAATATATTAGAGTTAGAAACTGCCAAAAAGCAAAATATATCAAACATCTTTATTTTACATTCTTTAAATGGAGACACTTTGAAGATGTGGGGACAAGATGTAAAAACTACTTTTGGTGAAAAGGAAATAGATGTTTATATGCCCGAATTTCCAATTAGGGAAGAATCAAAATATGAAAAATTTAAGGAAATATTAAGCTTTTATCTCAAAAATGGACAATTAAATAGTAAAACTATTGTAATAGCACATTCTATTGCTAACCCATATTTTATTAGATTTTGTGAAGAATTAAACTTTATTCCAAAAGCTTATATTGCAGTAGCACCAGGTCCTATTTATGAAACTTCGATAGATAGAAATGATTATATTGTTGATGTAACAAAACAAGCATACCCTAAAAAGAAATCACTTGATTTTATAAAGAAAAATTTTAAAAATAAATATTGTTTATATTCTGATGAAAGTATTGACGATTTGGAAAAATATACAAAGTTCGTTAATGATATTGATGCCAAAGATGTTTATTTAAAATATTATAATCACTTTGATGGTTATCATAGAATTTATAAAATCCCAGAACTAAACGATATTATAAATAAATTATTATAATAAGGTTATTTTTATGAAACAAATTAATGGGATAATTAAATCTTAAAATTTTATAAAAGCAGAGTTAACTTACAAATCTGGATTTTATTTGATACCATTAAAGATTTTTTCTCTATCATAAATAGAAAATATTTTCTTAACCAATGCCTAAATTTACATAAAAAAAGATAAATGTTATAATGAAAAGGAAATGTTAGGTGGGATATTATGAGTGAAAAAGATTTAGATTCTAGTATGAATCCTTATCAAGAGGAAATCAAACCTAAAGGCTATATAAAACAGTTACAATGGGATATGGCAATAGGGTTGCAACAAGTAGATAATTTAAAACCATCTAAATATCTAGAACAGATTAGAGAAAAGAATATTTTAGGTGAATTAACAATCAAAGAAGTAGAACAAAGTTTAAGAGAGTATTACACCACAAAAGAAAAACAAAAAGATATTAATTCTAATGAATTAGAGTGTGACTTTGTATCTATGAGAATTGTTGAATTATTAGATCAAGATAATTTCAAATTATCAGTAGACTATTTAAAATATATTCATAAATATTTATTTCAAGATGTTTTCGAATTTGCAGGAGAGTTTAGAAAAGTTGATTTTTCTAAACAAGAAAAAATATTAAATAATGATTCAGTTGCATATGGAGACTCTAAAACATTAACAGAATCATTAGCATATGATATTAGTTTAGAAAAAGCCAAAAACTATAAAGATATGTCTATTGTAGAAGTCATTAAAAACATTACTGATTTTACATCTAATATCTGGCAAGTACATCCTTTTAGAGAAGGTAACACTAGAACAACAGCAGTATTCATAGAAAAGTATTTAATTAGTTTAGGATACAACGTAGACAACTCATTATTTAAAGATAAATCAGTATATTTTAGAAATGCATTGGTAAGAAGTAATTATTTCAATAATTATTTAAATATCAAAGAAGATAAAATTTATTTAATTAAATTTTATGAGAATTTGTTATTAGGTAAAAATAATAATTTACATTCGGAAGATTTAATTGTGAAAGAGTTATTTTAATAGAAAAGAGAAAATATGAAAAAGATAATTTATTATAAAAATAATGGAACATTTCATAAGGAAGAAGAACTTAATGAAAAAGAAAAAATAACTTTATGGATGATTAGAAATATTCACAAAATCTTATTAAATGGTGCAAGAGGAAAAGATAAAAATCCAGGTGAATTTAGAAATAACAAAATTGGATAGGAAAGCCAGGCAGCAAAATAGAAGCTGCTACATTCGTTCCTGTAGCACCTGAACAACTTCTTGATGCATTAGAAAACTTAGAAAAATATATTTCAGAATACGATGAGCAATCAGCATTAGTACAAGCAGCTATTATTCATGCGCAATTTGAAAAGATTCACCCATTTAAAGATGGTAATGGAAGAATTGGAAGAATGTTAATTCCTTTATTTTTATATCATAAAAAATTGATTAGTAGACCAGTTTTATATGTAAGTGAATTTTTAGAGGAAAATAGAGAAGAATATTATTATAAATTAAATAACATTGACCAGGAAAATGGTTGGATTGAATGGATTTTATTTTTCTTAAAAGCTATAGAAATACAATCTACTAAAAATATTGAAAAAATAAAACTTTTACAAAAATTATACGAAGAGTATAAGATTATAATTAACGAAACATTAAATACAAAAAATAGTATATATATATTAGATGCCTTATTTCAACAACCAATTTGTAAAAGTACAACCATATATGAGTTAATATCTAAAAAAGTTGCCATTGATTCAAGTACTGTTGATAGATATATAAAGAAACTAGTAGACAAAGGAATTTTAATTCCAGAACAAGATAAAGAAAGACATAAAAAGTATTATTTTCAAAAACTACTAGATATTATTCAATAAAATTATTAAAATTGTATTAAGAAGCAAATAGAAGTAAATTTACATTTTAAACATAATTAAACTGCACCTGTGCGTCTTAAATTTTGGTAAGAAGCAAAAAAACTAAAAAATGCGTCTTATCACAAAAAGTTAATGCAAGGAAAAAATGTTAAATCATTTTTGTAAGGGGTCTATTTTAGGATAGAGCCCTATTTTTTTGTTTGGACTTTAAATATTATTATTTATAATAGAAATAAATAATAAAATATGTTATAGTATAGGCAATCAATGCCTAAGGAGAAGTATTATGAAAATGTTAGAAGAAGTAAAGCACCTTAGAAAAGAATTTGTATATGAACAATATAGTAGAATTGTACCAGAGTTTAAAGACTATGAAAAAATAACAAAAACTAAAATGATGGAAGCTATTTATAAAGTTTACAGCGATTATAAAAATATTATTAGTATTTGTACAACTAGAGAATTAAAATATTTAAGGAAAGTTTTAAATGGTAAAATAAATAAAAAAATAAATATTCCAGAAGAATTCAACTTACAAAACGCAACAGACGACGAATTAATGGAAATATTAAAGCAACGTGAAAAAATAAAACAACAAGAGAAAAAAACAGCCTGGGAGAGAAAAAATTTATATGATAAGTTTTTAATTAGATTTGATTATGAAAACGATAAGGAAATAATACCAGAAGAAATAATAGATTTGGTGAAACAAGCATTAAAACAGGTCGATTGGAAAGAAAAAGAAAAAATCGATGAATTAAATGAAATTATTGTAAGTTATGTAAAAATTCAAGGATCTACACTTATAGTACCGCTAATCCAATTTGTATCAGCAATTACAGATTTAGATGAAGAAACAGTAAACCATCATATTTTTACAAATAAATTAATAAATTATTATTTGTTTATTATGAAAAATGATTCAGATGATTATACTAAGAACATACCTATGGTAGTATACCAAGATTATTTGGAATATTATGACGAATTAAATGAACAAAGAAAAAAATATGGTATGGCAGCACCAAGAAAGATAGATATTAATTCATTTAAAACAATTTTCTACAATGACTTGGATATAAATAATTCAAAAATAAAAAAGTTTATCCAAGTTTTAGAAAAAGAAATTCAAGATTATCAATTTGATAATATTATACAGAGTATTAGAATATGTGCATTATTAAATGAAAATAGGGAACCGATAAAAAATTATATAAAATCTTGTTTTGAAAGATTCCCTTTTTATTATTCTAAGGTTGATTTTAGCATGATAGAAAAACTTATAACTTTAATGGATGAAGCAATGGATGAAATGCCATCAGGAGCTTTAAACGGTTTAACACCAAACGAAGCAAAAAAATTAAAACTAGAAGAAGCTAGTTTTAAGAAAAAGAAAATAGAAAAGTACCAAAAACAACAGGAGGCTTGTTTGGGAGAAACAGAGTCAAAATTATTCTATAAGTTATACTTTGCTTTACTTGAATTTACAAATCAAAAATATAAAATTAACCCTAATTATAAAATATATAAACAACATGGGATTAATCCACAGGAAATAACCGATATAATTGATATGTTTTGGAAAAATAAAGATCTAATTATATTAGAGTTTTGTATAGTTAATCCATATAAATTTACAAAAGAAGAAATTAAATTATTAGATGGATTTAAAAAAGGAATACATGATAGTTTTGTTTTAGTACAGTATGAACGAGATTATACCTTGCTAATGAAGAATGGAAAAATATATATGGTAAAAGGACTGAATGACAATATAGATAATATTATAACCTATGATAAATTACCATGCTTTGTAGAAACTTCTTTAATAGAATTTAATGGAAATATTGTCTATGATGGAATAATTTCTTCTTTCCCAGTAAAATTTGGAATGAACTTTATTAAAACAGTGGAGAAGGAATACAAGGAATCTATGAAATATTATCATTTATAGTAGTAAAAAACAGTTTACCACATAGCAGGTAGACTGTTTTATATTTATAATTAACAAAACAAGATAACTTTTGTTATAATGAAAACAAGTGGTGATAGTATGAAAATAAAACAGTTACAACAAGCATTATTAAACTCTTATTCTAAAGACCTTTGCTATGAAAAGGTAAGGAATCATTGGACAGAAGAAAATAAAGCACTAGGCATGTGTGCTATAACAACATTAATAATAAATGACTATTTTAAAGGACAAATTGCGAAAATAAAAGTAGATGGGATTAGTCATTACTTTAATATCATAGATAATAAAATAATAGACTTAACTAAAACCCAATTTAAAAGTGAAATAGACTATAAAGACTATAAAATAGTACATAGAAATGACATATTAACAGAAGATACGAAAAATAGATATCAAAGATTAAAAAAGAAAGTAATAAAAGAATTACTGCAGAAAATAGATAAAGAAGTATATCAATGCACATTATGTCAAAATCTTGTAGAGAAGTTTCCTAATTCCAATACCGTATTTTTAGGTAATAACAATGATATTGTTTTAATTGGAGAAGCACCTGCAAATAATGGTTGGAGAAAAAGTCACATGCTATGGAAAGATATCAATGGTAAAGTATTACCTAGTGGAGTAATTCTACAAAAACTATTTGATATCATAAATAAAGATATATTTGAAACAACATTCTTAGAATCAGTAAAATGTTTCCCTGTAGAAAGAAAAAATTTAAAGACTTGTTCTAAAAATTGTAAACAAATTATGGAAAAACAATTAGAAATATTACAACCAAAGTTAATCATAACACTAGGAGAATTTCCTACAAGAAATCTCTTAAATTTTAAATTTAAAAAATTCCAAGATGTAGTAGGGAATATATATGAAGTAAATGGGTATCAAATATTACCAATCTACCATCCAAGTCCCATATCGCCAAAAAGTTATAAAGGAAATATTCCAATATTTGAAAAGCTATACAATATGAATTATAATAAAAATGAAAATTAGTTCTAAAAGGAGAAAACTTATGGATATAGAATTTATAAATAATGCCTATACTAGGGATGGGTTAAGACTACCAATGCTGCATTTCGAAAGTAATAAAAAAGATATCTGTGTTATTTGTATTCATGGTATGTGTGGAACAATTATAGATAACTATTTTGCAACTGTATGGGGAAAATTACTAGCAAAAAACGATATAGGATTTATTTATGAACATAATAGAGGTCATTCTATTGAAAATGATATAGTAATGAAAGATGGTTCTTTTAAAAGATGTGGATGTATGTATGAAATATTTGAAGACTGTATATATGATATCGATTTAGCAATCCGAACAGCCAAAGAAAAAGGATACAAAAGAATTATCTTATTAGGACATAGTCTAGGATGCAATAAAGTAATCTACTATTATTATAAAAAACACCCCAATATTTTAGGAATGATACTAGCAAGTGCACCAGATATGATAGAGTCTCACTTACTAATAGAACCAGAGTATGAAGAACTATTAAAAGAAGCCAAAGAAAATATCGATAAAAATCAACCTACCAAATTACTTCATAAAATGATAGAAGATTATATGTATATGAGTTCACAAACCTATTACAATTGGTTTCATAAGAACTCTAATCTTAACAATTTACCAATTATTTCCAATCCAAAGAACTGGGAACAATTAGAAACAATAGATGTTCCAATTCTTACTTTCTCAGGATCTAAAGATGAAGACTATTATCTACATTTAGATTTATTAAAAGAAAAAGCAATAAATTGTAAAAACTTTGAATATCAAATAATAGAAAATACTGGACATACTTATCAAGAAAAAGAACTAGAAACCGGAACACTAATATTAAATTGGATAAATAAAAACTTTAAATAGTATAGAAAGGAAAATTATGAGTAAGCATAAACCAGAAAAAGTAGAACTAACAAATATGTGTATGATAGTAGATAATACTACCAATAAAATGTTAGTACAAGTAAGAAATAAAAATGATTGGGATGGTATCTCTTTTCCAGGAGGACATGTAGAAGAAGGAGAATCTCTACTTTTATCTGTAATAAGAGAGGTAAAAGAAGAAACAGGACTAGATATAAAAAATGTTATACCATGCGGATTTAAAGACTGGTATGATTTTGAAAAGGAAAAAAGGTATTTAGTATTTTTATTCAAATCGTCTTCTTATACTGGAGAAGTACTACCAGAAACAAGAGAAGGAAAAAATATTTGGATGACAAAGCAAGAAATAAAATCATCTTCTAACATAGCACCAGACTTTGAAGAGATGCTAGATATTTTCCTAGAAGAAAGCCCCTATAAAGAATTCTTTTATGAAGATAATAAATCAAAAGACGAATCAAAAAGATGGATAAAAAAATTTTATTAAAAAATATTAGGACGAAAAGTCAATGCCTAAATTTATAAAAATGCCTAATTTGATTAATGTTTCTACATTTTAATATACAGACAATTTGAAATATGGTATAATAAAGAAAAGACATAGAGATAAAGGGCTAGTACAGACTTTATATAGTTTTGTACTGGCTTTTTTATTAAAAAAATATAATAAAAAAGACTGCCTAAGCAGTCGAACACAAAGTGAGCATTTAGGGTAAAACCTTTATTTTAACTCTCTATGTCATCTTAAATGGTATTAAGACAATTTCATAATACCACAGAAGTAGGAGGTAGTCAATATGAATAAAAAATATAATATCGGATTAGACATTGGAACAACATCAGTAGGATGGGCAGTAGTAGAAGATGGAAATCAAAAAATAATGAGGAAAGGAAATAAAGCTCTATGGGGCGTAAGATTGTTTGAAGAAGCATCAACAGCTGCAGATAGACGTGGATTCAGAAGTACTCGACGTAGATATGATAGAAGAAGAAATAGAATAAAATTACTGCAAGAAGAATTTAAAGAAGAAATGAATGAAGTGGACAGTGAGTTCTTTAAAAAACTACAAGAATCAAAATATAATGAGCTTGATAAAATAAATAAAACAATTTATCTAACTAAAGAAGAAAAACAAGCAATCAAAGAATACAATGATAAATTCCCAACAATTTATCATTTAAGAAATAGATTGGTACAAGATACATCAAAAGGAGATATAAGACTAGTATATTTAGCCATCCATCATCTAATAAAATACAGAGGTAACTTTCTATATGGTAATTCATCATTTAATGTAAACAATTTAAACCTAGAGGAAAAAATAAAATCTGTTTTTGAATCTTTACAAAATAATATAGAAGCCTTAGAAATACCAGAAGATTATGAGGAGTTAATAGATTTAAATTCTCTTTCAAAATTACTATTAACACCATCAAAAAATGATATTAAAGTAGGAATTAAAAATCAACTTTCTACTATTACAAATAAAATTTTCACAACAGAACTAGGAAAATTATTAGTTGGGAATAAATTTAATGTAAATAAGTTATTTATGATAGAAGATGCTGACACAAAGATTGAAATTAATTTTAATGGTAGTGATTTTGATGACAAATATACCGATTTAGAAAACTTGCTAGGAACAAAGTTAGAATTGTTAGAAGAATTAAAAGGATTATATGACGCTATTTTCTTAAAACGATTATTTAAAGGAAGTAATAATGCAAATGTTTCTGAATTAATGGTAGAAAAATATAACCAACACAAGAAAGATCTGAATTTGTTAAAAGGATTATTTGATAGTAATAGAAAACTGTATAACAAATTATTAAGGACTCAAAAAGATACATGCCTTTATGAACAATATATAAATAATAAAATATCAAATGAAGATTTTATAAAATCCTTATATAAACTTCTAGAAGAATTATTTGATTCTGGTGCTGAAATAAAACAAGAATATCAAGATAAATATGAAACAGATATGAAACAAAGAATGGCTAATGGAGATTTTTTGCCAAGAATTACAGACACAGAAAATGGAAAATACCCATATCAATTGAATAAAGATGAATTAATTAAAATTATTGAGAACCAAGGAAAATATTATCCATTTTTATTAAATAAAACAAATGATGATATATATATAATTGTAAAAATATTAGAGTTTAAAATTCCATATTATGTAGGTCCATTAGTATCAGAAGAAAAAAGTAAATTTGCCTGGATGGAAAGAAAAATAAATAATGTTAAAATTACGCCTTATAATTTTGATGATGTTATAGATAAGGAAAAGACAGCTGAAAAATTTATAAAAAGGATGATATCTCATTGTACATATCTATTAGATGAATATGCCTTACCAAATAATTCTATCTATTATTCTAGATATAAAGTGTTAAATGAACTTAAACAAATAAAAGTGAATGATATGACACTAACAAATGATCAACAACAACAAATTATGAAGGAATTATTTGAACAAACAAGTGGAAATATAACCAATAATAAATTTGTTGATTATTTACATAAACAAAATGATTTTAAAATGTATGATGAAATAAATGTTAGAGGATATTCTTCAGATAATAAATTCGCTAACAACTTACAATCTTATTATGACTTTTTTGGACCTAACGGGATATTTAAAGAAACTAATTATACAGAAGAAGATGCAGATCAAATTATTGAATGGATTACAATATTCGATGATAAGGATATTTTAGAAAATAAAGTAAGAGAAAGTTATCCAGAACTATCAGATAGACAATTAAAAGCAATTTTAACAAAAAAATATTCAGGTTGGGGAAATTTATCTAAGAAATTATTATCGACAAAATATTATAAAGATAAAGAAACTGGTATTCCTAAATCTATTATGGATTTAATGAATGAAACAGCTGAAAATTTTATGCAAATTATTAACAATGATAAATATAATTTTCAAAAAATGATAAAAGAACATAATCAAATTAAAGATAACACAAAATTAAGCTATGATGTAGTAGAACCACTTGCCACATCTCCGTCGACCAAAAGAGGAATTTATCAAGCTTTAAAGATTGTAGAAGAACTAGTAAATTATATTGGTTATGAACCAGCTAATATTATGATTGAAATGGCAAGAGGAGAAGAAGAGAAAAAACGTAAAGATGATAGAAAAAAATATCTTACAAACTTATATCAACAACAAGCAAAAGAAATTGAAAATTATAATCAATTAAAAAGTGAATTAGATAATCACGAAATTAATACGCAAAAAATATTTTTATATTTTATTCAAGAGGGAAAATGTTTATATAGCGGAAAGCCATTAAACATAGAAGACTTGGATTCTTATGAAATAGATCATATAATACCAAGGACCTTAATCAAAGACGATTCAATAGATAATAAAGCCTTAGTATATAGAGAATGTAATCAAACAAAAGCAGCAAATTACATTCTCCCTAGAGAATATAGAAATGATAGAAATAAAGCTTGGTGGCAACACCTAAAGAAAATAAAATTAATATCACCAAAGAAATTTCATAACCTAATAAGAGATAAATATAGTGATGAAGATATTGAAGGATTTATTAATAGACAATTAGTAGAAACAAGACAAATAACAAAGCATGTAGCTAACATATTAAACAATTACTATAAGAAAACAAAGGTTGTTTATTTAAAGGCTAATTTATCTCATAATTACAGAGAAAGATATGAGTTGTTTAAATTTAGAGATATTAATGATTATCATCATGCTCATGATGCTTATCTAGCTACAGTACTTGGAGAGTATAAAGAAAAATATATGAAGAAAAAGATTAACTTTGATATGGTAAAAGAATTAAATAATAGGCTAAGAGGCTTAGGAGAATATAATAAACTAAATTATGGATATGTGATTAATAGTTTAGATGAGAAAGCAAGCGATATTGTTAATAAAATTTCTAATAACTTAGTAGATGAAGAAACAGGAAAAGTACTATTTGATGCCCATGAGTTTAATCAAACAGTAGAAAATACACTGTATAGAAATGATATATTGATAAGTAGGAAGACAGAAATCAGAACGGGAGAGTTTTACAATCAAACAAAACAGAAGAAAGGTGGAAAAGGAGTTCCATTAAAAGGAAACTTACCAATAGAACAATATGGTTCATATACAAGTATCAATCCGTCTTATGCAGTGATGTTAAAATTTGCAAAAAAAGGAAAACTACAGCAAAGAGTAGTAGGAATGCCTATTTACCTAATAAAAGCAAAAGAATCAGACAAACTTCGTTATTTTAAACAATTATTTAAATTAAAAGAAACAGATTCATGTGAAATTATTAGTAATCCTATACCATTTTACTCTTTAATAGACTGGAATGGTCAATTGGGCTACTTAGTAGGAGCATCGGACAATGTAGAGTTATGTAATGGAAAAGAATTTCAATATGATAAGGAATTTTACAAAGAAAATAAATATGCACTAAATAAATTATTTAACAATAAAAATCAAGAATTGAATGATATATTATATAACAATGGTCTAGATAATATTATTAAATATATAATAAATAAAATATCGAAAGAATATCTATTATTTAATAATCTAATAGACACTTTAAAAGAGATGGTAAATTTAGATGGTTTAAATGAGTATACTATAGAACAAAAAGAAAATATAATTAAACAGCTTACAAAAATGTTAAATTGTAAGAGTGAAAATGCTAACTTTAAGTTTTTAGATTCAAAATTTTCTTCTGCTTTTGGGAAGAAGAATAATAGAATTATTTCTGAATGTAAAATTATCAATAAGTCATGTAGCGGAGTAAAAGAAAAAATAAATGAGCTTTCGAACTGTTGTAATAACGAAACAATCTAAAATCAGTTACAAAAATAGATTTTTAGTAGTAAAAAAAGAAAGCGAAGAAAAATTTATACATTTATCAGAAATAGATACAATCATTGTTGATTCAATATCTGTATCTATTTCTGCTTATTTGTTAAAAGAGTTAGCAGATAATAAAATTAATATTATTTTTTGTGATGAAAAGCATAATCCATTTGGAGAACTATCACCTTATTATTCAAGACACAATTCAAGTAAAAAAATAAAAGAACAAATTCAGTGGAAAAAAGCGTCTAAAGACACCTTGTGGCAGAAAATTGTAGAAAATAAGATATTAAATCAATCCTTATTATTAGAAAAAATAAAATCTTCTAAAAATAAGATTCTATTAAATTATATAGATGAAATTCAACTGGGGGATAAAACTAATAGGGAAGGTCATGCAGCTAAAGTATATTTTAACGAATTGTTTGGCAAAAACTTTTCAAGAAATGATAATAACAATATAAATGCAGCACTAAACTATGGATATGCAGTGTTATTATCAACAATCAATAAAGAAATTGTGAGTAATGGATATTTAACTCAATTGGGAATTCATCACAAAAATGAGTTTAATGAATTTAATTTAACCTGTGATATCATGGAACCATTTAGAATAATTATAGATAATTTTGTTTATTATAATCAAAATAGAGAATTCGATAGTTCTTACAAACTTGACATCGTTAATATTTTTAATAATGATTTTAAATATTCTGGAAAGAAATATATCTTAAAAGATATTATAAAAATGTATGTTAAAAACACTTTAGAAGCAATAAATGATATAGAAAAATATAAAGGATTTGTATATGATGAGGGATAGAGTAATGAGAACAATAGTATTCTTTGATTTACCTAATATATATTTGAAAGATAAAAAGAATTATCTGAAATTTAGGAAATATTTGTTAAGTGAGGGATTTATAATGATGCAAGAATCCGTTTATTCAAAAATTGTAATGAATTCACAACAATCTACATTACTATTAGATAGATTACGAAAACAAGCACCTAAAAAGGGCTTAATTCAAGTTTTGACAATAACAGAACGACAATACTCACAAATTGAATATATTATAGGAGAAAATCAGAGTAAAATAATCAATACAGAAGATAGGCTAGTAGTATTATGAAATTGTATATAAAATATATTGATAATAATCTAGAAATAAATAGTAATGAAATACAGTCAGTAGAAATAGAAAACAAACGATATTTTTATAGAATAGTAGATGATTTATATACAATATATAACGGGAATATAGTAGAGGATATAAGTTTATTAGATGATAATAATAACGAAATCAATTATCTTAACAAGTTTAAAATATTCGTTAATTATTTTGATTTTGGATTAAATTCAAAAAAATATTCAAATGATATTCTAAAATGTATTACAAATAATATAAGTGATGAAAATAAAGATTTATTGACAAAACAATACAATAAGATAGTTAATATTTATAAAAATATTTTAAATGATGTTGATTTACCGTTATTAATAGATTCTGAAATTAATATAGATAATGTAACAAAATTAATGAAAATTAATATTAATACATCAAAAGACTTATTATCAAATCTATTTATATTGATAGATTCGGAAAATTTGTTTCAAACTAAAAATATATTAATATTTATAAACCTAAAGCAATATTTAACAAACAATGAGTTGGAAGAATTATATAAATATAGTGCCTATAATGAAATACCGTTATTATTAATAGATTCTCAAAGCTATGGAACAACATTAAATAATGAAAAAAAGTTAATAATAGATGAAAACCTAGATGAATTTATGTTACAATAAAATAAATTGACATAGTATTACCATTTAAAATTATTACAAACTCTATGGTAATGATGAGATATAGATAAAACTAATTTGAGGTTTTAGATCTATGTCATTTTAAATGGTATTAAAACTGACGTTTAATTTTCAAGGTTTTAGGGACTGTTTTAGATCTATGTCATTTTAAATGGTATTAAAACGCAATCTACCCGATGTATTACTTAAATAATGTTTTAGATCTATGTCATTTTAAATGGTATTAAAACGTTACGATATAGAGAAAGTTATAACTATATGTTTTAGATCTATGTCATTTTAAATGGTATTAAAACACTGAGCAAATGGAAGCAAATGTTGTTGTAGTTTTAGATCTATGTCATTTTAAATGGTATTAAAACTAAAGTTTCCTGTAATCTATTTTATCCATGTTTTAGATCTATGTCATTTTAAATGGTATTAAAACTCAAAATATTGATAAACTAACTAGTGATATGTTTTAGATCTATGTCATTTTAAATGGTATTAAAACGTATCATACTTTCCATAGTCTTTCGGACTAGTTTTAGATCTATGTCATTTTAAATGGTATTAAAACTCCTTTTTTCTTATATTGATGTTAAAAATCGTTTTAGATCTATGTCATTTTAAATGGTATTAAAACATGCAATTATTGCATTTGCTGCATTATCTTGTTTTAGATCTATGTCATTTTAAATGGTATTAAAACATCAAGTTCTAATAAAGTAACTGTATCATCGTTTTAGATCTATGTCATTTTAAATGGTATTAAAACTGTTGAGGATAGTTATTGTTCGATACAATCGTTTTAGATCTATGTCATTTTAAATGGTATTAAAACCAATGATACAACCACCTTTACTACAGGAGCGTTTTAGATCTATGTCATTTTAAATGGTATTAAAACATTATACACCTACCTTATACGCAAAGTATTGTTTTAGATCTATGTCATTTTAAATGGTATTAAAACTCTGTCTTTATCTAAATCCTCAATCGATGCGTTTTAGATCTATGTCATTTTAAATGGTATTAAAACACTTACCGCTTGTGGACAAGAAAAAAATAAGTTTTAGATCTATGTCATTTTAAATGGTATTAAAACAGAGATTGTAGTGTCTTTTATAGGACAACAGTTTTAGATCTATGTCATTTTAAATGGTATTAAAACCATTTCTTCGATTGTTTCACCATATCCAATGTTTTAGATCTATGTCATTTTAAATGGTATTAAAACTTACAAGCAAATCAGATTTGAAGGTTTGTTGTTTTAGATCTATGTCATTTTAAATGGTATTAAAACATACAGTTACCCCCCTATATATTAATACTTTGTTTTAGATCTATGTCATTTTAAATGGTATTAAAACACCTAAAATGTATCAAGGCACTATTGACCAGTTTTAGATCTATGTCATTTTAAATGGTATTAAAACTGCTATTATTGACTATGGTATTATTAATACGTTTTAGATCTATGTCATTTTAAATGGTATTAAAACATCCGTAACAACCTCTACAACATTTTCTAAGTTTTAGATCTATGTCATTTTAAATGGTATTAAAACTGACTTCATAGATCTAAAAGACACTTGATAGTTTTAGATCTATGTCATTTTAAATGGTATTAAAACTTCATTTAAACCCTAAGCATTGGGAATGGCGTTTTAGATCTATGTCATTTTAAATGGTATTAAAACAAGCGCTAATCATGATGCGTTGACTAGACAGTTTTAGATCTATGTCATTTTAAATGGTATTAAAACTACGAGGTTAGTAATTCATGAATGAGAAACGTTTTAGATCTATGTCATTTTAAATGGTATTAAAACTCATATTATCATCTCCTTTATACTATTCCAGTTTTAGATCTATGTCATTTTAAATGGTATTAAAACGCCGTAACCCAAACACCATACGCAAATGATGTTTTAGATCTATGTCATTTTAAATGGTATTAAAACTTATTTTGTTATCTCTGCAGTATTTTCTAAGTTTTAGATCTATGTCATTTTAAATGGTATTAAAACTCGATTTTATAATGCAAGGGAGTATTTAGAGTTTTAGATCTATGTCATTTTAAATGGTATTAAAACGGGTATAATGACCTGTATTGGTTTTGTGCCGTTTTAGATCTATGTCATTTTAAATGGTATTAAAACTTTAGTATCACTTGCATCGCCGAAATCATCGTTTTAGATCTATGTCATTTTAAATGGTATTAAAACACGTAGACCAGTTAGGAAGAGAAAGAGCTTGTTTTAGATCTATGTCATTTTAAATGGTATTAAAACGTGATTATAATAATGTTTTGACATATACTGGTTTTAGATCTATGTCATTTTAAATGGTATTAAAACTATGAGTTACTGCACAATTAACACTTATATGTTTTAGATCTATGTCATTTTAAATGGTATTAAAACGGATAGGGATAGTATAGAGGATAACGATAAGTTTTAGATCTATGTCATTTTAAATGGTATTAAAACCATTGAAGCAAACTGTAATGATGATGGTTCGTTTTAGATCTATGTCATTTTAAATGGTATTAAAACTATTAATACAATAATATTTTTCTTTAATTTGTTTTAGATCTATGTCATTTTAAATGGTATTAAAACTAAAAGAAAAGAATATTAAATATACAGAATGTTTTAGATCTATGTCATTTTAAATGGTATTAAAACAGAAGAAATAAGAAAATTAAATCAAAAAATGTTTTAGATCTATGTCATTTTAAATGGTATTAAAACATATAACTATTTTTAGTGTCTATTATTGTAGTTTTAGATCTATGTCATCTTAAATAGTATTAAAATTAAATAAAAAAAGCCAAAAGTTATTTTTATAATTAAAACAAAAGAATGAAACCTTTTCTATAATCATTATATAGAATATAGAATTAGTAAGTGTTATAATATCTTCAGGTGATAACAATGAAAATGAATATAATTGCAGTCTATAACAAGAAAGAAGATAAAATACTAATGTGTCTTAGGAAAAAAGAACCATATAAGGGTCTATATAACTTAGTCGGTGGAAAAGTAGAAGAAAATGAAACTGGTCTAGAAAGTGCCTACCGTGAATTACAAGAAGAGTCAGGTATTACAAAAGAAGATATTGTATTAACCCATTTAATGACTTGCAATTATCAAATGAGTAATAATGAATTACAAGTCTACATTGGTAAACTAAAGAAAGAAGTAAAAGTAGTAGAAGAAGTAAACAAACTATATTGGATAGATGCTAGTGAAAATTTTTTTGACATGTCAAAATATGCTGGAGAAGGTATTATTGGACACATTATAGAACAAGTAAAACTATATAAAGATAAATTATTAAAAGAAATAGATGAATAAAAATATAAAAATAGAAACATATTACCCACACAAAACAAAAAACATATGCTATACTATAAATATGAAACCTTATAAAGAGTAGTGGAGGGACTGGCCCTGTGATACTACAGCAACCTATTAGATTAGGTGCTAAAGCCGTATGATAAGGAGCTGAAAAACAGGTTTCGACCTGTTTTTTTCTTTCTTTGGTTTCATAATAAAGAAAGGAGAAAAAATATGAAATTATATTCAAATGAAATTGTCTTTCGTGGACACCCAGACAAAGTCTGTGATCAAATTAGTGATGCACTATTAGATGCTTACCTAAAAGAAGATGAACATTCTAGATGTGCAATCGAAGTAATGGGAGGAAAAGGGAAAATATTTATTACCGGAGAAGTAACCTCTACTGCCAATGTTGATATAGAAAATATAGTAAATAGAGTATTAAAAGATATTGGTTACACTGAAAATTATGAAATTATAAATAACCTAGGACGTCAAAGTAGAGATATCGCTTTAGGAACCAATGATGAAGTAGGAGGAGCGGGTGACCAAGGGATGATGTTTGGTTATGCTTGTAATGATACCGAAGAACTTCTACCAACCGCCATGGTCATCTTACAAAAATTAAGTAAATGGTACGATAAAGAAAGAAAAACTTGTCCATATTTATACCCAGATGGAAAAGCTCAAATTACAGGATATTATGACGAACATAGGAAACTCCAAAAGATTAAATATTTTACTATTTCATATCAAAATGATGAACAACATAGAAAAGAACTAGATGATAAAATCAAAGAAAAATGCCGTGAGATTTGTAGTGATTACAACATAGAAGTAGAAGAATTTTTAATCAATCCAACAGGTAAATTTTTAATTGGAGGTTTTGAAGGAGATGCCGGACTTACAGGTAGAAAAATAGTGGTAGATAGCTATCAATCCTTTGCCAAAGTTGGAGGAGGTGCCTTCAGTGGAAAAGATCCATCAAAAGTAGATAGAAGTGCTGCCTATAAAGCAAGAGAACTAGCCAAGCGTTACCTAAAAAAATATAACTTAGAATGGTGTACAGTCCAACTAAGTTATGCGATAGGAGTAACACACCCATTAGCCATCTATATTGACAGCAATCAAGGAAATATAGAAGTAGAACCATCTCTATACGAAGAATGTACTCCAAAAAATATCATCAAAGACTTAGACTTATATCACGTAAACTATGAGGAAAAAGCAAAATTCGGTCATTTTACAGAGTAAACAGTTATGATAACTGTTTTTTTCTATATCGTTTTGTTATAATAAAAGTAGAAAAGAAAGAATGATGTATATGGAAGAAGAACGAACAGAAAGCCAAATAAGAAATCATAACGCTTATCGAAAAGTGGCATATTTAATAGAAAAAGGGACTATTCAAGCGTTATCCGAAAAAGAAAAAGAAGAGTTACAAACTTCTTATCTACAACTAGATAAAAATAGTAGGCGTTTATTTATCTACGAAAAAGAATGTATCCCAATTTTAGAGAATTGTAACTATGTTGGTCTGGATATGAAAAGATTAGAAACACAAGATGAGTTTTATTATGCAATATTAGAAGAAATAAAAACAGCCTATGGAGCAGATATCCCAAATAAAAGTATTGATAATTTTTATTGTAATATTTTTAAAAAGAATATGATTCTAAATGATGAAGAATTATTCTCCTTCGCATCCGAAGAAATGAAACAGTATATCATCAATGTTTATTTAGGAAGAAAATTTGAAGAAATATCCAAAGAAAAAAATAGAATTATTTTTGAAAATGTACCAAGTAGATTATTGAAAAGGTTTGTAGCACTATGCCCAAGTTTAACGGAAACACCATCAATAGATAACTCTCTACCACCAGAAAAACGACTAAAAGACCTAGGCTTTCCTTTTTCTAAAGCAGTATTATATTTAAGCGAAGCCAAAGAAAAACTAACTTCTTCAGAAATAATACAAATATTAAAAGAATCATATCCAATAGAAATGGAAAAATATGATACCCAAAATATAAATGAAATTTATCAATCTATCATGGAAGATAGTTTTCAAAAAATAGTAAGCCTATCTCCTCTAGAGAAAGAACAGAAAGTAACTTTTCCAGAATTATTAGAAATGGAACTATCTCAAGAAGAGTTTGATCAACTATCAAATTCCATATTAAATGCTCCCGACTTTAACAATATACCAAAAGAACACATTGAATTTTTCTTAGTCCAAATAGCAAATCAAATAGCAAGAGCTAATAACTTACCACTTCATAAAGTATCAATCGAATTAATAAATCCTAAATCAGGTGGAGTTTTTCTAAGTGAACGAAAAGAAACAAAACTAAATCCTATTCACATCAAAAGTAAACCTGAAGATATTATAAATTGTATTGAAAATACTTTCCATGAAGAAAGACACTATAGACAAGAAATGGAAAGAAACAAATTATCAATCAATAATTTATTATATTCCATAGATAGAATTTTTGGAGAAAAACACTATGAAAATCATTATAATGATATAAACAGTGAAAGAGATGCTAGAAGAGCATCTCGTCTTCAAACCTACGCATTTTTAAGGAAATATAACAAAGCTCTAGCAGAAGAATATAAACAAATGAGAATAATAGGAAATGATCGATATGAATATACTCTTCAAGAAGATAAAAAGAATTTAAAAGAAGCCCATCTACCACAAAAAGACGAAAATTTAGTTCAACTATTTATAGAAAACACACCAAAAGAGAAAATAAAAGAATATCAACAAGAATATCCAATCTTAACTTATATTACCGATGAAAATGGTGAGTTTTACCCACCAGATGAAATTACAAAACGACGAAATCAAACCGATAAAAAAGACTATCCAGAAGAATACTTCTTCTATGAAAACTATTTGCAATTATTAACATCTCCAAAAAAATATTCAGAAGGAGTAGAGAGTATAATTAGGCAAGAACCACCTCAAGTAGCCCCAGATAACGAAATAACCGCCACTACTTTAGCAGAGGAATTGTACGAACAGAACCAACCAACGAAAGACAATTCCATCAAAAAATAAAAAAACATAATTATATAGAGAAAGAAAATCTATAATCTAGGAAATAACTTAGGAAAATAAGAATCATTAGAAATTTTCCAAAACAGTCCCTGACTGTTTTTTTCATAGAAATTCTGTTATAATAAAACAAGAAAAGAGGAATCAAAATGGAATACTATAATGTAAAAACAGCAATCGATAATTTAGAAATTGCCAAAGAAATAACAAAAGCTCTTCTAGAGAAAAAATTAGTATGTAGTGTACAACAAAAAGAAATAACCTCTACCTGGTGGTGGAACAATGAATTAGAATCATCCAAGGAATATTTATTAGAAATGAAAACAAAAAAATCACTATATAAAGAAGTAGAAAAAGAAATAAAAAAGCTACATAGTTATGATGTTCCTGAAATATATGCCGAAGAAATAAAAGATGGGTCAGCAGAATATTTTCAATGGATAGAAGAAGATACAAAATAATGGATAGGAGATTCTATGGAACCAAGGCATTATTATAAAGAATTACAATATTCGGAAGATCTACTATGGTATATTCAAGAAGAAACCAGTCTATTAGGTATTGTCAATGCTTACTTCACCGTTCATGGTAAAAAACACTCCAAGATAAATCAAGAAGCAAAGCAAAAAATATATCCTAATAATAAGTTTTTTTATAATATTTGTCCCTCTCATCAAAATAGTCCAAATTTATATTCTTTTTATGTAGATGAAGATAAAAAATTATTTTATTGTCTAGGTTGTGGAACCGCAGGTAGTGTATTTGAGTTTATAATGAACTGCTACCAAATAGATATTAATGAAGCAACCGAAGTATTAGGAAGTATCATAAATCTAATAGAGGCAAATTTATTACCTGAAAAACTAAAAGAAATTTCTAAAGAGTTAAAACAACATTATGGAAAACAAGACCAATGGATAGAAAAAAGTAAAGAAAAAACCCAATATTTAACAACAAGAGTAGATACCTATCTACAAAGAAGCGATTTAGAAAATATTGATATAAGAAAAACCGCCAATCGTCTTTGTTGTAGTGAAGAATTTATAGAAAAAAGATATCACAATTTATTAAGCCAACAACCAAAAGAAAAAATAAAAATTGAAAGTATCCCAAGATTTCAATAAAAGAAGGAAAAAATATGAAAATTATAGAATATGAAGAAAACTATCAAGAAGAAGTAAAAGAACTTCTAGAAGAATTACAAGAATACATGATATCCGTAGATAAAGAAGGATATAGTACCATTACCAAAGACTATAAAGAAAAATATTTTGAAAAAATAATAAAAGAAGTAAATGCCTATCAAGGTAAAATATTTCTAGCCATCGATAAAAAAGTAGTAGGGTTAATTATCGGACTTATCAATAATGAAGATATTTCTACTTATGATTATAAGGCTCCTAAACTAGGAAGAGTAACAGAGCTAATAGTAAAAGAAGAATATAGAAATAATAAGGTTGGAAATCAATTGCTTCAAAAAATGGAAGAATACTTTAAAGAGGTAGGTTGTAAAGGAATCTTATTAAATGTATTTACAAATAATAAGATTGCGAAAAAGTTTTATGAAAAAGAAGGGTATAGTGAGAGAACAAGTGAATTAATAAAACAAATATAAAGAGGGTGGAATAAATGGAATATCAAGAGATGGCAAAGTATTATGATTTGTTTTATAAAAAGAAAAACTACGATAAAGAATCAACTTTTTTAGAAAATTTAATAAATAAGAGAAAAACCATATTAGATGTAGGCTGTGGTACCGGACTTCATATGCATTACTTAGAAGAAAAAAATTACCAAGTAGAAGGTCTAGATTTAAATGAAGGAATGTTAGAAGTTGCCAAAACAAGAGTAAAAGGAACCCTATATCAAGGAAATCTTTTAGATTTTCAGCCCAAGAAAAAATATGATGCCATTATTTCTATGTTCGCAGTTTTTAATCATTTATCTGATGAACAAGAATTAGAAAAAGCGATACTTCATTGGTATAAATATCTAAATGAAAAAGGAATATTGATTATTGATCTACATAATGGAAGAAAAAGTGGAGAAAAGGAAACAACAATAAATAATTGTAAAAGAATTATGAAGTGGACATTCGATAATGCAACTTTTAAAGAAAATACAGAAATTACATATATCATCGATGGAAAAATATATCAAGATACCCATGTGTTTCAAATTTATAAACAAAAGCAAATCGAAGAAATATTAAAAAAATATAATTTAAAATATCAGTTATATGAAAATTATTCTTTAGAAAAAGCAACTGACGATAGTAAAAATATAGAGATTGTAATTGAAAAAGAATAGAATGAAAAAAATAAATAAGAGGTAGGAAAAAATATGGAAAAAGTAAAAATATTATGGAGTGGAATTACAGGAAGAACAGGGCGTGAGGCAATAGAAATCGCCAAAAATAGTGATACAGTAGAAATCGTTGCTGGATTATCTAGAAGTAATACAAATTATTATAATTATGATGAATTAGATAAGATAAAAGAAGACTTTGATATTATTGTAGAATTTTCTCATAAAGATAGTTTTGATAAAGTTTTAGACTTTGCCTTAAAAGTAAAAAAGCCTATTGTAATAGGAACCGCAGGACTTACCGAAGAACAAATGAAACGTTTTGAAGAAGCATCAAACATCATTCCTGTATTTCGTGGTGGAAACTTTAGATTTGATGTAAAGAAGTTTATTGACGAAGTAGTAGAATACACAAGGAAAAGTGAAAAAGAATCCTTTGACTTAATTGAAACACATTGGAAAACGAAAAAAGTTCCAAGTGAAACGGCTAAAGTTGTTGCGAAAAGAGTATTAGAAGAAACTGGTAAACAAGTAAATATAAAATCTTTTCTAGAGTATGATGAATTAATCAATGATTGGAAAATAGATGACTTACATTGTAGAGTTATTGGATTTAAAGAACTAGCAGAAAATGTACTAGAGATAGCCAAAATGATGAAAGAAAAAACTCCATCGGGAGTATATGATTTAGATAGATTATTAAAAGAACAAGAACTAATAGATTTACAAAACTTCTTAATAGAAGCAAAAAAAGAAACTTATGCTAACGGAACTGTAGAAAAAGCAAAATCCACAAGAAGAGGTTCTAGCGACTATGAATATAAAAATGATAAATACTCTTATCACGATACCTATTTTGGTGGAACAGACTTTCAAGGGCAAGAAGTAGTATACCAACAAGAAGATACTCCAATCTGGGGAATGATCTATTATGGAAGAACTCTAGACGAATCTTTAAGTGAAGAAGCCATGGACAATGCTTTAAGACCAGCCTTAATGCGAGTAGGAGAAGATGATACTATTCCAGTAAGAGGACCGAAAGAATTTGAAAATCAAGGTTATAAATATACATTTGAAGTAACTGGAGATTTAACAAACTTCGAAGGAGAAGAAACGATAGAAAAAGAAGGTAAAAAAATATACACCTTAAAATGTCATGGTGGAAGGATAAGAAAATAAATAGAAAGGAAAATAAAATGGCAAGACTTTGTATTATTAGAGAAATAAATTCAGCGCACGGAAAACATATTCATGGACATACATTTCGAATTGAAATAAATTTCGTAGATAAATTAGTAAATAATATGGTAGGAAATATAGATTTCCACGAAATAAATCCCAAAATTGATGAAGTAATAAAGAAACTAGATAAAACTTATATTGATGATGTGATTCAAACAAAAGGAACCGTAGAAAATATAGCAAGCTATATCATCAAGGGATTAAAAGACCAACAAAATCTATATTCTGTAATTGTCTATGAAGGAAAAAATCAATATGTAGAAGTATTAAAAGAAGAGGTAGAATAATATGGAAGTAACAATAGAAATGGCAGCATCCATCAATGGACTAATCGCAACCGAAGAAGGCAGTGAAGACTTTTTATCTGATAGAAATTATCAAATCATGTTAGATTTTTTAAAAGAACAGGATTGTCTAGTTTACGGAAACACAACATTTAAAAATGTCATATCCTGGGGAGAAGACTATATAAATGCTCTAAAAGATATTACAGTAATTATCTTTTCAAAGACAAAACAAACATCAAACTATAAAAATGTAATTTATGTAGATTCTATAGAAGAATTTAAAAAAGTATGTAAGGAAAAAAATTTAAATAAAATATTTGTATCTGGAGGAGCCCATATCAATACTTTATTTTTAGAAAATAATCTAGCAAATAGAATTATTATTAATTATAATCCTTATCTTCTAACAAAAGGAATAAATCTATTTGGAGGAAATTATTTAGAAAAAGAATTACAATTAGAAAAAGTAGTAAAAGAAGAAGAGGGGATTGTCCAAATTTGGTATAAAGTAAAGGAGAAATAATATGAAAAAAGTAATAGTAATCACAGGAGCAAGTGATGGACTAGGAAAAACTTTAACAGAAAGCTTATCAAAGGAAAATAATATAATCGCTCTTGCAACAACAGAAGAAAAATTACAAAAAGTAGCAGAAGATAATAACTGTAACTATAAGGTCTGCGATGTGAGCGACTATCATCAAGTAGAAAAATGCACAAATGAAATCATAGAAGAATTTGGTAAAATTGATATTTTAATTAATAATGCTGGTCTATGGATTCAAGAAGAACTAGAAGAAAATGATGAAAAGAGAATTCATGATGTAATAGATGTGAATCTATTGGGAACAATTTATATGACGAAAGCAGTAATTCCTATAATGAAAAAGAACCAAGATGGAATTATTATAAATATAAATTCTCAAGCAGGAATCAATCATAAAGCAGAACGAGTTGTATATAATGCTTCAAAATGGGGAGTAACTGGTTTTTCAAAATCATTACAAGATGAAGTAGCAAAGTATGGGATAAGAGTAACCGATATTTTGCCAGGAATGTTAAAGACCGATATGTTCAATAAAATGAATATTAAGAAAAATATGGAAAATGGATTAGATACAAAAGAAGTGGCAAGATTAGTTAAATTTATAATAGATACCCCAAAGGATGTAATGATACCAGAAGTTGGTATAAAAAATATTAATAATTAACATTGTCAGGAGGATGTATAGTGGAAGAGTATTTTGATATATTAGATGAAAATGGGAAGAAAACTGGAAAAACCAAGCTAAGAAAAGAAGTACATAAAGATGGAGATTGGCACAAAGCAGTACACGTTTGGATAATCAATGATAAAAATGAAATTTTATTACAAAGAAGATCAAAAACAAAAGACAGTAACCCTAACAAAATAAGTATTTTTAATGGAGGACATTTATCTGCAGGAGATACTTCGATTGATGGCGTAAAAAGAGAATTAAAAGAAGAACTAAATCTAGCAGTAGAAGAAAAAAATTTAAAATTTATAAAAACGATAAAAAGAAGTGCCAAATATACACCAACATACAAAAATAATGAATTTGATGATTTATACATTCTAAAAGTCAAAGAAAAAATATCGGATATGGTCTATCAAAAAGAAGAAATATCAGAAATCTTTTTTGTTCCATATAATAAATTAAAAGAAATGGTAAAAAAGAAAGAACCAGATTTATTAATTGATACTTTTGAAGAAGAAATAGAAACACTTTTTTCTTATCTTGATAAGGAGATAAAAAATGACAGATGAAGAATATATAGACATTGCCATAGAAATCAGTAAAAAAGCACCATATCCCTTCGGAGCAATTATTGTAAAAGATGGGAAAATAATAGGAAGAAGTGATGATAATACCCTAATAGCAAAAAGCATGTTTAATCATGCAGAATTAGAAGCGATAGAGAGTGCTTCTCAAAATAAAAATCTATATGGTGACTTAACAGGAGCAACACTTTATACCTCTTGTGAATCATGTATGATGTGCCTAGGTGCAATATTATATGAAGGTATTTCAAAAATTGTCTATGCCGCAACGATACAAGACAGTAATGATTATTATAGTCCAGAAATAATAATCAATATGGAAGAGTTAACAAAATTCGGAAATAGTAATATAGAAATCATAAAAGAATTACATAGAGAAAAAGCAGTAGAAGTATTAAAAGCCTATCAATTAAAAACTAAAAACAGAATATTAATTACAGGAGCCATCTTATCAACAGAAAATACTTCGACAGATATATACCAAACAATAACAAGTTGGATAGATATGAAAGAATACACGGTTTCAAGCCCTCTAGATACCATAAAATTTCAAGGAAATGATTTTGAAAAGTATCAAAGAGCCATGAATTTACTACAAGACACAAAATTAATGATTGCCGAAATGAGTAATATATCAACAGGACAAGGTCTAGAACTACAAGAAGCAACGAATCTAAATATTCCAGTATTAGTAATCGCTAAAACAGGTAGTAAGATTTCTAGTTTAGTAAAAGGAAATAAAATAGTAAAAAATATTATTTACTATGATAATATAGAAGACATAAAAAATGATATTTTAGAATTTATTACAAATGAAAGTTAATGATAAAAGAGGTGATAAAAGTGATTGTCACAAATAACATATTAGATGAAAAAGTGCCCATAGAAATACTACCTACTAGACTAGACAGTGCCATGAATCTATATACAAATATAACAGTAAATAAAAAATCAGGAATTCTAGTTTATAATACCAATCCAGATACTTGGAACACACTATATCCTTTTTATGAACAAAAACATAAATTTACAATAGATAATTATAAATTTTCAAAAGAAAATATCACTTATAGAGAACTATTAGAAGAATACCAAAAGGTATATCATAAAATATATGAAATAGATAACCAAAATACAAAATCAGTAAGAATAAAAACACTCATAGAAGAATATAAGAAAACATTTAATTTAAAAGCAGCCCATATAGGAGAAGAATTATTACCAATTTTTGAACTGAAATATTCAAAGTCAAAAAATGTTTGGACTCTATATTATTTTGAAAACTATGTAGTAGATAAAATAGATGATTTAGACACACTACTAAATCAAAAGCTATATGATCAAAAAATATTACCATTAGATAGCAATATAACAAAACTAGATGGAGTAGAATTAACAAGTAATATTCCTTATCTCTTATCACTAAAACAAAATATAGAAAAATTAAAGAAAAATATAATTGAAATGAGTTAATAATAAACCGAAAAAAAGAAAGGAGAAAATTATGGCAGATTTAACTTTTATGAACAAATTTAAACCTAAGGAAAGATGTATCAAAGAATTTAAATATTGGATAGTTTGTATCAGAGGGAAACAAACAACTTTAGGAGCAGCTGTATTATTATTAAAAAGAGAAACCCCTTCGGTAGCAAACCTTTTACCAGAAGAAAGTGAGGAGTTTCCAGAGGTAGTAAAATGGTACGAAAATACCTGTAAAGAGAAATTTGGTGCAATAAAGTTTAATTACATAATAATGATGATGCATGATCCATTTGTTCACTACCATGCTTTCCCTAGGTATGATAAAAATATCGAGTTATTTAACATTACTTGGGAAGATAAAAATACACTGACAAACTTTTCTCAAGTAGAAGATTTAAACGAAGATATATTAACAAAAATAAAAAATTATATGAAGGATTAAATAGGAGGTATTTATGAAACAAAATTACTTAATCATTCATGGGAGTTTTTCCAGTCCATTCTCAAACTGGATTCCATATTTAAGAGGAGAACTAGAAAAGAAAAATTTAGAAGTATATACCCCAGATTTTCCATGTGGGGGGGGGTATCAAACTTACGAAAATTGGTCTAGATTATTAAAAACTTATGTCGATGCCAAAATACTAACAGAGGACACAACGATATTTGCTCATTCGATTGCACCAGTGTTTATTTGTAAGTTTTTAATAGAAAATAAATTAAAAGTAAAGAAATTAGTTTTTGTCTGTGGTTTTAATAATTATCTTGGAATCGATGAAGACTATGATACCGTAAACAAAGGGATGTATCTAAATAACTTAGATGAAGTAAAAAATTACTGTAGTGATATCATCTGCTATTACACAGATAATGACCCTTATGTAAAATACGAAGTAGAAAAAGCCTTTGCAGATACTGTTGCTACCAAGCAAAAACTAATACCAAATGGTGGCCACTTAAATAATGAAAGTGGCTATCAAGAATTTCCTGAATTATTAACAGAAGTATAAATATTGGAGGTCCCAATGAAAGTAAATGTAAACAATGAATATGATAAATTACAAAAAGTTATTGTTGCAAGTGCAAACTATTATGACCCTACGAAAGTAGCGATGAATAATGAAACAATTAAACATTATAAAGAAAAAGAAAATGTTCCTAAAAAAGAAATCATGTTAGAAGAACAAAAGAAGTTTTGGGAAACTTTAAAAGAAAATAATATTGATATTTTAATAGCTGACCAAGTAGAAGGTGCAAAAGGTCAGATGTTTACTAGAGATTTAGCTTTTGCGATTGGTGATAAATTCTTTATTTCAAATATGAGAAAAGAAAACAGAAAAGCTGCCATCAATGGTTGGAACCATATTATAAATACAATTGCCAAAGAAAATATAATTAAAGTGCCAGATGATATCTATCTAGAAGGTGGAGATGTCTTAGTAGATAACAAAACAATCTATGTTGGAGTCAGTGAAAGAACAACGATGGATGGAGTTAATTTTTTAAAAAGTGTACTAGAGGAAAGCTATACAATCATCCCATTAAAATTAAAAGAAAAATTTCTTCACTTAGATGTTGTATTCACAATAATTAATCCTAATTTAGCTATCGTCTATAAAGAAGGACTAGAAGAAGATTCTTACAAATTACTAGATAAATTTGATAAAATCACCCTTACAGAAAAAGAACAATTTGAACTAGGAACCAATGTTTTTGTAATCAATCCCAAAACAATTATAATAAATTCTAATCATAAACGTATCAAAGAAGAAATTGAAAAAAGAAATATAAAAACAATACCATTAGAAATGGAAGAAACCGCAAAACTCGGAGGAGCATTTCGATGTACCACCTGCCCAATAGAAAGAATTGAATAAAAATTTAAAGGAGATTACCTATATTTTTCTAATAAAGTATAAAAAGGTGGTAAAAGTATGAACAACAAAATAGAAACAATCTCCAATCTATTTGAAGGAAAAGAAATAAGAAGTATCTGGGATGCAGAAAAAAGAATGCAAAGTGACTACAAAATGTAGTCAGTTAAAATCACTATCAAAAGAGTAATTTATGATACTTTAAGAGAAAGGAATAAATATGACAGAGTTAGAAAAATTATGGGATAAAAGAAACAAAAAGGCCATGGGAAAGCCAATATATGATTTATGGTTAGATACTTATCTTCCTCTTCTAAAAGAATACAAACAAGAAGAAATACTAGATTTAGGGTGCGGTGGTGGATGTGATTCTCTATATTTAACAGAAAGAGGATATAAAATTCTCGCATGTGATATTTCAAGAGAAGCACTAAACAATGTAAAGAAATATATTCCTAATGTCAAAACTAAGCAAATGAATTTAATAGAAGACTTCCCTTTTGAAAATGAGTCTTATGCCGTAATCATAGCAGACCTTTCTCTACATTATTTTACAGACAAAGAAACAATTCATATTATGAAGGAAATAAAACGTATTTTAAAACAAAATGGTATTTTATTAGCCAGAGTACATTCTACTAAGAATTTAAATAATGAAACTTCTCTTTTAGAAGAAGTAGATAAAAATTTATATCGCAGAGGAGAAGAACTGCGTAGATATTTTGATGAAGAAGATGTTGAAAGATATTTTCCGATTATTGGTAAGATAAATTATCAAGAAAAAAGTCTAAAAAGACAAGATACAGAGAAAGAAAAAATAGTATTTGAAATAAAATGTCAAAGGAGTGTGGATTATGCAAATAAATTATTCAGATCAACCAGTAATCACAGGAAAAAAATCAGTCTTTTTAGCAGGACCAACACCTAGAGGAAAAAATCAGATATCTTAGAGAAAAGAAGCTTGTGAAATTTTAGAAAGACTAAACTTTGATGGGGTAGTCTATGTACCAGAATATTCTACCTGGCATCCAAAGGAAGATTATACTGATCAGGCCATGTGGGAAAGAATGGCACTAACAGAAGCAACCGTAATTATGTTCTGGGTACCAAGAAGCCTACCAGATATGGCAGGATTTACAACGAATGTAGAATTTGGATATTGGATGCCTACCAAAAAGGTAATTTATGGTAGACCAAATACTGCTAAAAAAATAAATATTTAGATTGGCTATATGAATTAGATTATAATAAAAAGCCAATAAACAACTTAGAAGCATTATTGAAAGAGGCAATCAAATTTACGGAAGAGAGGATACAAAATGAAAGTAAAAAATAATTATCAAGAATGTATTACAAACCTTGCTTGTTCCATAGAAAAATATTTTGACCTAACACCAACACACAATACACTACCTTATATAGATAAATTATTCGAAGAAAAAAGACCAGAAAATGTAGTAGTAATTTTATTAGATGGACTAGGCTCTAGAATATTAGATAGAACTCTAGAAGAAAATTCTTTCTTAAGAAAACATAAATATAAGGAGATAACAACGGTCTTTCCAGCAACTACGACCGCCGCAACCACCTCTATGCAGACAGGACTTAATCCTATAGAACACGGATATCTAGGCTGGAATGTATATATTTCACCAATAGATAAAATAATTACCCTTTATTTAAATACAGAAAAAGGAAAAGAAAAGGTAGATAACGATTTTTTGAATATAAAAGATAAATATTTTAATATTGAAACTATTCCAGATAGAATAAATAAAGAAGGAAAATATCAAGGAATGGGATTATTTTCTTTCAAAGAAACACAATACCAAGATTTAGATGATATGTTAGAAAAGATAAAACAAAAAACAAAAGAACCAGGAAAAAAATACATTTATGCCTATGATGAGGAACCGGATCATTCAATGCATGAACATGGACCAGATAGTAAAGAAGCAAAAGAATTAATCAAAGAAAGAAATGACAAAATAGAAAGTTTATCCAATGAGTTAGAAAATACCATAATTTTTGTAATCGCAGATCACGGACATAAAAAAGTTACACATATATATTTAAATGACTACCCTGACATTTTAGAAACATTAAAGAAAACAACTTCTCTGGAACCAAGGGCAACATCCTTCCATATAAAAGAAGGTAGAGAAGAAGAGTTTAAAAGGTTATTCAATCAATATTTTAGTAAAGACTTTAACTTATATAGTAAAGAAGAAGTAATAGAAAGTAATCTCTTTGGCACAGGAAAAGAACATCCCTTATTTAAAAGTTCTTTAGGAGAATTTTTGGCAATTGCAGAAGATTCTGATAAATGTATCATAGCCGATGGCGATACTCCATTAACTTCACAACATGCAGGGTATTCAGACGATGAAATATATATTCCATTAATTATAATCGATAAAACCAGTTGACGTTAAGATAAAGATGTGCTATTATGAGTACACTCAGAAAAAGAAAGGAGAAAAACATGAGATATTTAATTACAGACAACAAAAAACAATTCAATTCAAAAATATTCTGCAGTAGAAATAGGAAAATATCTTCATGTTTTCCAAACTTTAATATTGAATAAATGTCAATAAAAGAACTGCTGCAAAGTAGTTTTTTTATGTGTAAAGAAAGGAGAAATTTATGAAAAAATTAAAACATTTTAAAATATTCTGGAACTACATCAAAGATGATAAATTAAAACTATTCTTATATGTAGCATTAGTTGCTTTATCCTATCTACCAGCACTTGTTGCTGTATATTTCTGGGGAGTAGCCGTAGAAGCGTTAACTTCAAAAGACTTTAATCAATTTGCTCTTTATTTAACAATCTATGAAGGTATTTATATACTACTTTATACTTTCTTACAAATACCAAGAGATTATCTTTATACTTATTTTGAGATAAAGTTTACAAAAAGTGTAAGTAAAGACTTATATAGAAAAATGGATCAATTACCAGCGATAGCTTTTGAAGAAATTGGTGTTGGAGAATTTATTAATAGATTATATACCGATCCAGATAGAGTAATGGAACTACTTTCTAAAATGGTAAGGCTAATTTGTAAAGCTATTGTAGTAATCGTAGTAATTGTAATTGCTATTCAAATATCATGGATTTTATTTGCAGAAATCATGTTATTAGCTTTTATCATGGGATTTATCTCTACAAAATTCTTTCCAAGAATTAAAAATAGTCAAGAAAAAATCAAAAAAGAAAGTGATGCTTATGTAAAAGTCGCAACAGAAAATATGACTGGAATTAGAGAAATTAAATCCCTAGGTATTTCTAGTATCATAGAAAAAAATATTTCCAAAGTAATTGATAAACTATTTGGTCATACTGCACAAGTCAGAAAATATGAAAGATGGTATTATGCCTTCAATAACTTAGCATATTTCATTATTCAATTTTTAATTCTTTTTACAACTGGAAAATTTTATCTAGATGGAGTAATTAACCTAAGTATATTTTTAATGATTGAATCTTATATCTGGAGAATCGATGAAGTAGTAGAAAGTATCAGTGACTTTGGTGTAAGTTTTAATAAAGTAACAGTATCCCTAAAACGTATAGGAGAAATATTAAATAATGAACTATACCAAGATGAAAAATATGGAACGAAAGAATTAAAAGATACTAAGGGTGTAATTAAGTTTGAAGATGTAAAATTCAGATATACAGAAAAGGAAGAAGATACCTTAAAAGGTTTAAATCTAACGGTAGAACCAAAGAAAAAAATTGCTATCGTTGGACGTAGTGGAAATGGAAAAAGTACGATATTCAATTTATTATTAAGATATTTTGATGCAACAACAGGAAAAATTACCATAGATGATATAGATATCAAGGACTTAACCGAAAATTCCCTAAGAAGTAATTTATCAATCATTAGACAAAGTCCATTCTTATTTAATTTAACAATATTAGAAAACTTTAAATTAGTACGTGAAGATGTAACGTTAGAAGAGGTAAGAGAATGTTGCAAAAGAGCCTATATCGATGACTATATCATGAGCTTACCAGAAAAATATGATACGGTAATTGGGGAAGGTGGAATTAATTTATCCGGAGGACAAAAACAACGAATAGCAATTGCTAGAACTCTTCTATTAAATACTAAAATTATTTTATTTGATGAAGCAACGTCTGCCTTAGATAATGAATCACAAGAATATATTAAGAAAACGATTGATGATTTAGTAAAAGATCACACAATAATTATTGTTGCTCATAGACTATCAACGATTGTCGATGCCGATACGATTCATGTAATTGAAAAAGGAAAATTAGTAGGTAGTGGAACACATAAAAAACTATTAAAAGAATGTAGTGCATATCAAAATCTATATACGAAAGAATCAGAAAGTTAAATAAAAAAGATATCATAGAAAGAAGAATTTATAAAGTTCTTCTTTTCTTGTGCTATAATAAAAATGAGGTGAATAGCATGAATGAAAACGCATTAAATGATTTATCCATCGAAGAGTTAAAAAAATTAAAAACCACCATTGAAAAATTTTCTAATATCGAAGAGTTAAGTTCTCAAATAAAAACAGAAATAAAAAAGAAAGAAGAAACCCAAAAGATGACATATAATGCTCGTCTAAAACTTTCTACCCTTACCACCTTTGGACTTGAAGAAAGAAAAATATTAGAAGAAAATGGGATAGAAACTATGGCAGATTTAAGAAAAACAGACGTAAGTAATTTGAAAGGCATTACAGAAGCCACCAAAGAATCGATTGGCTGGGCGAAAGATTTTTATAATATGGATAAACAGGACCCAAAGATGAAAAATGATTCCAGCAAAAGTGGAAAGACAAGATAAGATAGAAAGAAAAGAGAGGAGCCGATTATGAATTTAGAAGAAAAGTTTAAAGAATTAAATATAAACTATGAAAAAGTAGAACATTCCGCAGTTTATACGGTAGAAGAAGCCAAAGAAAAAGTACCAAAGATAGATGGGGCAGGATGTAAAAATTTATTTTTAAAGACTCAAAAAAAAGAACATTTTTTATATACCTTACCAGAAGATAAACAAGTAAATTTAAAAAGTTTATCAGACCAATTAGGGGTAACTAGATTTCATTTTGCCTCTCCCGAAACGTTAGAAAGTGTGCTGGGGGTAATACCAGGATCAGTAACACCACTAGCGATTACCAATGACACAGAAAATAAAGTAACAGTAGTTCTAGATAAAGAATTAAAAGGAAAGAAAGTATTAGTTCACCCAAATAGAAATACCGCAACCATATCTATAGAATATGAAGATTTAATAAAATTCATTGAAAGCGAGAACCATAAAATAATAGAAATATAAAGGAGTGCTTATGAATTTAGAAAGAAAAACAATAGATAAAGACGAAGAATATTTAAGACAAATATCAAAACCCGTCGATTTTAAAACAGAAGAATATAAAACTGCTATAAAAGAACTAGACTATTTCTGTAAAAATGATGATACTGTCATGGCTATGGCATCCGTTCAATTAGGAATTCCATTAAGGTTAATTTATTTAAAGAAAACAGACTTAAACCGATTAGAGGAAGAATACAATGAGGAAAGAATTTTAATTAATCCTAAAATAATTAAAGAAGAAGGATTAACTAGATACTGGGAGGCCTGTGCTAGTTGTCTAGATTATACGGGTCTAATAGAACGACCATATAAAATTGATTTGGAATATTTTGATATTAATGGAGAAAAACATAGAGAAGTATTTGAAGGATTTGAATCAACGGTTCTATCACATGAAATCGATCACTTAAATGGGATATTACATATGGATATCGCTTTAAAGATAAAAAAATTAACCAAAGAAGAAAGAATAGAATTAAGAAAAAAAGAACCATATCAAATCATTAGAAAAGATGGAGAGTATACTCCGAAAAAAAGAAAACAAAATCCAAAAGTTCTAAAAGAATTTCTAAAGGAATTTCCAATAATAAAAGGAAAGAAAGAGAAACCTTATATTATTTTATTGGATGCTTACTGTGGTATGGGAAAAACGACAGTAGCGAAGGAAATAAAAAAACAAGAAGGATCAGTTATATTAAATAACGATGAAGTTCGAAAATTCTTGAATGATTATCAAGACCATACAAACTTAAAGGATAACTTACAAAGATATCGACTAGAAAAATTATTAGAAAATAAAAATAGTTGTATTTGTGATAGTTGTCTATGTCATAATTATGAAGAAAAAATAAAATATTATAAAAGTCTAGGATATCCTTATTATATTGTTCGCCTAGATTGCAGGGAAGAAATAGTAAAAGAAAGATTAGAAAAAAGGGTAGTAAATAACGATAATGTAAGTAGTGCAACCTATAATCATTATCTATGGATGAAAGAAAACATAAAAAGAGTACCCCTAGAACTTATAGATTTTACAATAAACACAGAAGAAAATATAGAGTTACAAGTAAAAGAATTTTTAAATAAAATTCACTTGTAATTTTTTTAATATAATTATAATATAATAAACACAAGAAATTAATTATAAACAAAGAGGAAAAATATGGACATAGAAAATCATTTTGAAGAATATACAGAAAGAATAAAGAAAATAAGTAATGAATTAAAAACGATTCAAAAAGAACCTATTAACATATTAAAAAGAAGAGATATAGAACAAAAAAAATTAACGAAAAGTTTAAGAATAGAATTAATGTCTGAAGTGGAAAAGCTAACTAATGCTTGTACTTTTGAAATGACTCCGCTTTTAAAATTTATTAAATATGTAGTAGAAGTAGTAGAAAAAGAAAAATATCAAATTATCAAAACAGATAATAAATTTTATATCAGTTCAAAATCTGGAAAAAAAGCTGATATTGTTTTAGATAATCAATTCGAGATAAATCTTTTAATGGCAGGATTATTAAAAACACATCAAAGTTATCCCTATTTATCAGAAATATTAAGAGATGCGATAAATTATAAAATAGAAATAGGAAGTAACACAGAACAATCTTTAAGTTATATGAAAGATGCTGTAATGATAGATTATTATGAACTAATAACAGGAAAAAAATTTTTTGCTACAGAAGAAGAAAGAAAATTAATAAAAGAGTTATTGCAAGATATTCATACCCCTGATATGTCATGGAAGAAAATAGAATTCTCCAAAGAAGAAGCAAAAGAGTTGGTAAAAGAATTAATAGAGGGAAAGTATCATTCATTATTTGAAAAAGGGTATTGGTTTGAACCTGAAATTACCTACAATATT
>CALVRR010000017.1 GCA_944358705.1 uncultured Bacilli bacterium | reverse complement strand
GTTTTTCAAATTGTAACATGAAACTAACCTCCCTTATTCATTAATTATACACGTGGACGTTTTGGTGGACGACATCCGTTGTGTGGTATTGGTGTAACGTCAACAATTGTAGTTACTTCTAACCCTGCGGTTTGAAGTGAACGAATTGCTGTTTCTCTACCTGGTCCTAAACCTTTTACACGTACTTCTACTTTACGCATACCCATATCATAGGCAGCTTTACCAGCAGCTTCTGCAGCCATACCAGCAGCAAATGGAGTTGATTTTTTACTACCTTTGAATCCGATAGCTCCAGATGATGCCCAGCTAATTACGTTACCATCCTTATCTGTGATTGTTGTAATTGTATTATTGAATGTTGAATGAATGTGTGCAATACCTTCAGGAACATTCTTTTTTACTTTTCTTTTTCTAGTTTTGTAAGCCATCTAAGTTTACCTCCTTTAAAATATCTTTTTTAAGTTCACTAAGCTTTCTTCTTATTAGCAACAACTTTACCTTTACCTTTACGAGTACGTGCATTACGATTTGTTCTTTGTCCTCTTACAGGTAATCCTTTTTTATGGCGACTTCCTTGATAAGAACCGATTTCCATTTTTGTCTTGATGTTCATACTTACTTCACGACGAAGATCACCTTCTGTTAAATGTTTGTTAATCTCATCACGGATTTTAACTAAATCTTCTTGTGAAAGATCTTTTGTTTTTGTTGTTGGATCAATGTTTACTGCTTTTAAAATTTGTCTTGCTAAACTTTTTCCAATACCATAAATATAAGTTAATGAAATGCAAATGTGTTTATCATTTGGAATATCTACACCTTTAATACGTGCCATTAATTACACCTCCTAAAAATTATCCTTGTTTTTGTTTATGTTTTGGATTTTCACAGATTATTCTTACTGTACCTTTACGTTTTACGACTTTACATTTTTCGCAAATTGGTTTTACTGATGCTTTAACTTTCATTTTATCCCTCCTATTATTTACGATAGGTTATACGCCCACGTGTTAAATCATAAGGCGAAAGTTCTATCATTACGGTATCTCCTGCTAAGATACGAATATAGTTCATTCGTATTTTACCAGAAACGTGAGCTTCCACAATGTGTCCATTTTCTAGCTGAACTTTGAATTTCCCACCTGGGATGATTTCAAGAACTTTCCCTTCAATTTCAATTGTATCTTCTTTGGCCATCCTTATCACTCTCCTGTTAAGATTTGATATCCATCTTTTGTTACTACTACTGTATGTTCAAAATGAGCAGATAAACTACCATCTTGGGTATCTACTGTCCAATTGTTATCATGTAAAAATACTCTTGGGCTACCTAAGGTTAACATCGGTTCTACGGCAATGACCATTCCCTCTTTTAACCTTGGTCCAGTATTTGGAATTCCATAATTAGGTACTTCTGGATCTTCGTGTACAGAAGTTCCTACTCCATGACCACATAATTCTTTTACAACACCTAAGTTATGCTTATGGGCGTACTCTTCAATTGCATAACCAATATCTCCGATTCTATTTCCAGGTTTTACTTGTTTTAAACCTACATATAGAGATTTTTCAGTGTCTTCTAGTAACTGTTTTGTTTTATCATCTACTTCTCCTACGGTGTAAGTCCAAGCAGAATCTCCATGGTAACCTTTGTAACATGCTCCAATATCGATTGAAATAATATCTCCATTTTTTAATTTTCTATCGCTTGGAAATCCATGAACTACTTCTGAATTGATACTTGTACATAGTGTAGATGGAAACCCCTCGTATCCCTTAAAAGAAGGAGTAGCATCTTTACTTTTAATAAAGTCTTCTGCTAACTTATCTAACTCTTTCGTTGTGATTCCTTCTTTTATATATGGTTTTAGATACTGATGAGTTTGGTATACGATATTACCAGCGATTTTTAATAATTCAATTTCTCTTTTACTTTTAATTGTTATCATTAATTTTCATCTCCATTATTTGCAATGCTTTATTTTGATGATAAGCTGATAATTTTATCTATTTCATGAAAGACATTTTCAATTGTATCATTTCCATTAACCTCTTTTAGAACGCCTTGCTTTTTATAGTGTTCAATAATTGGTTCTGTTTTTTCTTGATACATTTGATATCGTGTTTGAAAAGCTTCTAAATTGTCGTCATTTCTTTGATATAGTTTTCCACCACAGTTATCACAGACTGATTCTAATTGTGGAGCACTGGATTTTTCATTTATATTATAAATTGCTTTACAGTCTTCACAAATTCTTCTTCCTGTAATTCTTTTTTCTAATGTCTTTTCATCGATGACAATTGAAATTACATTTCCTACTTCATACCCTAATTTCTTTAGGATTTTATCATATTCAATTGCTTGATCTAGATTTCTTGGGAAACCATCAATGATGTATCCATTTTTGCAATCAGGTTCCTTTAGTCTTTTTTCAATTAATTGATATGTAATTTCATCTTTTACTAATTTTCCACTTGCTAGTGTTTCTCTTACATAATTTCCTACTTCACTATCTTCTTTTGATATTTCTCTTAAAATATCTCCTGTTGAAATATGAGGTATATGATATTTAGCAACAACTAGCTCAGCTTGCGTTCCTTTTCCAGCAGCTGGTGGAGCTATAAACATAATATTTTTCATTTTTACCTTCTACTATATCCTCTCTTATAACTTCTGGTTAAAATACTTCCTTCCAATTGTTTATAAGTTTCTAATGCTACACCTACAACGATTAATAATCCTGTACCACCGATGGATACACTGGTAGGTAAGCTTGTTAATTTAGAAAATAGAATTGGTAATCCAGCAATTACTACTAGGAATGTTGCTCCTAGAATAGTAAGTCTTGATAATATTTTGCTTAAATGTTTTTTGGTTTCTTCTCCAGGTCTAATTCCAGGAATGTAACCTCCATTTTCTTGTAAATTCTTAGCAAATTCTTCTGGTTTTACTTGAATAAAAGTATAGAAGTATGCGAAGAAGAAAATGAATATTACATAGATTAAGAATCCTACTGGAGTTGTATAAGTCAAATACTTTTCTACCACTAAAGTAAATGTTTCATTCTTAATTACTTGTGCCAAAATTCCAGGAATTGCAAGTAAGCTTGATGCAAATATTACTGGAATTACTCCGGCAGTATTAATTTTAATTGGCATAAAACTTTGAGCTGATTTGTCATACGCACTTGTTGATTTGTTTGCGTATTGAATTGGTATTCTTCTTTCTGATTCCTGGATAAAGATAATTCCTATTACTATTGCGAAATATATAAATACAAATAGGATAAACTTAATGATTCCTAGAGTGATTACTTGTGCTGTACCATCAAATGCAATTAATCCATTAAAAGCATCAATAAACATTTGAGGAAGAGTTGCGATAATACCAGCCATAATAATTAGACTGATTCCGTTTCCAATTCCTTTTTGTGTTATTTGATCTCCTAACCATAATAAGAATGCAGTACCTGCTGTTAAGACAGTCGCGATATATAAGTATTCTAATACATCACCACTTCTTCCAATGAAGGCAAAGGCAAAGGCATAACCTTCAATAAAGGCAAAGGCAATACCTACATATCTTGTTATTTGATTTAGCTTTTGTCTTCCGGTCGCTCCTTGCTTTCTTAATTCTGTAAAATATGGAATAATATCCATTTGTAATAATTGCATAATGATGGAAGCTGTAATATATGGCATAACTCCTAATGCAAAGATTGAGAAGTTTTGTAGTGCACCACCGCCTAGGGTGTTCACTAACTCTAAAAATCCTAGATTACTAGTTAAGTCTTGTGTTCCTGGAACTCGAATTGAAATACCCAGTATGAAGATCATTAGTGCCCCAAGAGTAAAGTAAATACGGTGACGTAGGTCTTTATTCGTTGAGGTAAATAATTGCTTCATAGTTTTTGACATACTAGATCACCTCAGCTTTGCTTCCTGATTCTTTGATCTTTTCTAATGCACTTGTTGAGAATTTATTTGCTTGAATAGTAAGCTTACGCTCTAACTTTCCATTTCCTAAAACTTTAAGTCCATCTAATCCTTTTTTAATAATTCCTTTATCCTTTAGTAATGCAGGTGTTACTACTGTACCATCTTCAAATGCATTTAAGTCTTCTACATTGATTGTAGCATATCTAATTTTAAAGCGTGCATTTGTGAAACCTCTCTTTGGAAGTCTTCTGTATAATGGTAATTGTCCACCTTCAAATACTGGATTGATACTACCACCACTACGTGCTTTTTGTCCCTTTTGTCCGCGTCCACTTGTTTTACCAAGACCACTACCTGGACCGCGTCCTACACGTTTTCTTCTATGAGTAGCACCGATATTTTTTTCTAATTCATGTAATTTCATTATCCTAATATCTCCTCTACTGTTTTACCACGAAGTGCTGCTACTTGTTCTACAGTTTTCATTGCTTTTAATGCATTTAATGCAGCAGTTGCGGTATTAATTTTCGTTCTTGCTCCTAGTGATTTAGAGACAACATCACGAATTCCTGCTAATTCTAAGATAGCACGAACAGATCCACCAGCAATGATACCAGTACCAGCTGGAGCAGGTTTAATAATTACTCTAGCAGCACCACTTGTTCCGATCATTTCATGAGCTACTGTTCTTCCTTCAATTAGAGGTATTGTGATCATTTTCTTGTTTGCATCTTGAATTGCTTTCTTTATTGCATCAGGTACTTCATTTGCTTTACCAATACCTAATCCAACTTTACCTTTACGGTCACCTACGACAACAGTTGCTGAATATCTTCTACGACGTCCACCTTTAGTAACTTTTACTACGCTTTTAACGTCGATTACTAATTCTTCATACAACTTTTCTCTAGGTTCTTGAGACTTTCTTTGCATAATACCCTCCTATTAGAATTCTAATCCATTTTCACGTGCAGCTTCTGCTAAAGCTTTTACACGTCCATGATAAAGGTATCCTCCTCTATCAAATACCACTTTTGTAATTTTTGCTTTTGTTGCTTTTTCAGCAATTGCCTTACCAACAACTTTCGCTGCTTCAACATTACTTCCATTTTTGATTTTTAAATCTTTGTCTAATGAGGAAGCAGATACAAGAGTAGTTCTAGTTTCATCATCGATAATTTGTGCATAAATTCCAGTATTAGAACGGAATACACATAATCTAGGTATTGCGCTTGTTCCCATCAAGTTTTTACGAATTCTCTCGTGACGAACAACACGCATACTATTACGAGATTCTTTCTTTATCATAATTTGATTTCTCCTTTCCTACTTATTAAGCAGCTTTCTTTCCTTCTTTACGACGAACATGCTCGTCTTTATAACGAATACCTTTACCTTTGTATGGCTCAGGTGGTCTTACTTTTCTTACATTAGCAGCGAATTCTCCAACTAATACTTTATCAATACCTTTGATAGTGATTTCTGTATTTCCGTTAGCTTCTACTGTTAATCCTTCTGGAATTTCCATCTCTACTGGATGAGAATAACCAGCGTTGATTACTAGTTTTTTACCTTGAACATTGAAACGATATCCGACACCAATAATTTCTAATCCTTTTTCAAATCCTTTGGTAACACCTTCAATCATGTTGTGGATTAAAGCGTTCATTGTACCGTGCATAGCTTTTGCATTTTCGTTTTTACGTTCTAAAGTAATTTTATTTTCTTCTTGTTTCATAGTAATATCTTTTAGCATTACTTGAGATAATGTTCCTTTTGGTCCAGTTACTGTTACTGTATTATTTTCTTCTTTTACTGTAACTCCTTCAGGAACAACAATTATACGATTTCCTATACGGCTCATCTTGACACCTCCTTATATTTTCTTTATTACCAAATATAAGCTAGAACTTCTCCACCTATATTTTCTTTACGTGCTTGTTTATCTGTCATAATTCCTTTTGATGTAGATAGGATAGCAATTCCTAATCCGTTTAACACTCTTGGAATTTCATTGCTGTTAACATATACACGAAGACCTGGTTTTGAAATTCTCTTTAGCCCTGTTATAACTCTTTCTTTCTTGTTATATTTTAAAGTTAATAGAATTTTTCCTTGAGCATCTTCTTTTACAACTTTGTAATCTTTGATAAATCCTTCATCTTTTAAAATTCTTGCGATTTCTTCTTTCATTTTTGATGCAGGTACTTCTACTTCTTCATAACGCATTTGATTTGCATTACGAATGCGAGTTAACATATCTGCAATTGTATCTGTTACTACTGCCATAATAAACTCCTCCTTTCCAATTACCAACTTGATTTCTTAAGTCCTGGTATTTGTCCTTTATAAGCTAATTCACGGAAGCAAATACGGCAGATTCCGAATTTACTCATAACTGCGTGAGGTCTACCACAACGAGCACATCTAGTATATTCACGTACTTTAAATTTTTGTGGTCTATTAGCTTTTACTATCATACTTTTCTTTGCCATAATATTCCTCCCATTTTTACTTTCTAAAAGGAATTCCAAGTCCATTTAATAAATCGAATGATTCTTCATTTGATTTTGCTGTTGTTACAAATACGATATCCATTCCACGTACTTTTACAACATCATCATAATCAATTTCTGAAAAGATTAATTGTTCTTTAATTCCCATAGTATAGTTTCCTCTACCATCAAATGCTTTTGGACTAACTCCACGGAAATCTCTTACGCTTGGTAAAGCGATTGCGATTAATTTATCCATAAAGTTATACATGTTTTCTCCACGTAATGTAACTTTACATCCAATGGCATGTCCTTCTCTTAATTTGAATCCAGCAATTGACTTTTTCGCACGAGTTACTACTGGTTTTTGTCCAGAGATCTTTGCTAAGTCAGCTACTGCTGCATCAATTAATTTTGAGTTTGATGTAGCATCTCCTACACCGATATTAATAACAATCTTTTCTAACTTTGGAACTTCCATAATTGATTTATAATTATATTTTTCTTTTAAACTTGGAACAACTTCATTTAAGTATTTCTCTTTTAGGCGGTTCATAGTTACCCTCCTTCCAATTAATCAAGCTTCTCGTTTGATTTTTTTGTAATTCTTATTTTTTTACCTGTTTTTGTATCAGTTGTATGTCCGATTCTAGTTCCTTTTTTTGTCTTAGGATCAACAATCATAACATTTGATGCATGAATTGGTTTTTCTACTTCAATAATTCCACCAGATTCTTGAGCTGTAGGCTTTTGATGTTTTTTTACAACATTTACACCTTCTACTACAACCTTATTTTCGCTTCTTAATGTTTTAATAATTTTTCCTTCTTTACCTTTATCAGAACCAGCGATAACTACAACTTTATCTCCTACTTTAAAGTTCATAATTTATCCTCCTCATTATAGTACTTCTTTTGCTAAAGAAACAATTTTCATGTAATCTTTATCACGAAGTTCTCTTGCTACTGGTCCAAAAATACGAGTTCCTACTGGACTCTTGTCATCACGAATGATAACACAAGCATTGTCATCGAACTTAATGTATGATCCATCTTCACGACGAACGCCTTGACGACTACGAACGATAACTGCTTTTACAACTTTTCCTTTTGGTAATGGTGAATTAGGAATTGCATTTTTTACTGTTCCAACTACTACATCACCGATATTACCAGTCTTTACTTTACTTCCGCCAAGTACACGAATTACTAACAATTCACGTGCACCAGAGTTATCTGCAACTTTTAAGCGGCTTTCTTGTTGTAACATAGATTATTCCTCCTTCTTTCTAATCATCTAAGCGTTAAATAATAACTGCTTCTTTTACTACTTCTTTTAAATAGAAATGCTTTGTTTTTGAGATAGGTCTTGTTGCTGCGATACGTACTGTATCTCCAACTTTTGCGATATTTTTTTCATCATGTACACTGTATTTTTTAGAGCTTTTTACTCTCTTGTGATATAACGGATGGTTTTTATAAGTTTCAACTAAAACACTGATTGTCTTATCGTTAGATGCGCTAACTACTTTTCCAACTAATTCTTTTTTAATCTTCTTTTCCATTATACAACCTCCTATTCGTTACTTTCACGTTCTTTTAGAACGGTTTTCATTCTTGCAACGGTGTGTCTTAAATCTCTAATTCTAGAAGGTTTTTCAAGGTTTCCTGTCGCTTGTTGGAAACGTAAGTTAAATAGTTCTTGTTTTGCTTCAAATAGTTTTGTATTGATTTCTTCAGTTGTTAATTCTCTAATCTCTTTAACCTTCATTATTTTCACCACCATTTTCTTTCATTACAAATTTTGTTGCTATTGGTAGTTTGTGTGATGCTAAACGTAATGCTTCACGAGCAACTTCTTCACTAACTCCAGCGATTTCAAATAATATTTTTCCTTCTTTTACAACAGCAACCCATCCTTCAACGTTACCTTTACCTTTACCTTGTCTTGTACCGATTGGTTTTCTAGTAAGTGGCATATGTGGGAATACGTTGATCCAAACTTTACCACCACGTTTCATGTAACGAGTCATCGCAATACGAGCAGCTTCGATTTGATTTGCAGTAATCCAAGCTCCTTCTTTTGCTTGAAGACCATATTCTCCGAAACTTAATGTTCTATTTCCACGTGATCTTCCTTCGTAAGGTAATCTATGAACACGACGATATTTTGTTCTTGACGGTATTAACATATTAATTACCTCCCTTAGATTTCTTATTTAGGATTTCTCCTTTATAGATCCATACCTTTACACCAATCTTTCCAAATGTTGTATCTGCTTCTGCTGTTGCATAATCAACATCTGCTCTTAATGTGTGTAGAGGAATAGTTCCTTCTGTGTATCCTTCGCTACGTGCCATATCAGCACCACCTAAACGTCCAGATACTGATGTTTTAATTCCTTTAGCTCCTGCTTTCATAGCGTTTCTAATTGCACGTTTTTGAGCCATACGGAATGATGCTCTGTTACTAATTTGATTTGCAATTGAATCAGCAACTAATTGAGCGTTTATGTCTGCTTTTTTAATATCAACGATTGAGATTTGAACATTTTCATCAGCAATCTTTGATAGTTGTTTCTTTAATTTTTCAATTTCTTCTCCACCACGGCCAATCATAACTCCTGGTTTAGAAGTATGGATTACAACTTCGCATCTTTTTGCGTTTCTTTCGATTTCAACTTTTGCAATACCAGCATTCTTTAAGTTCTTTTCTAAATATTTACGGATTTCAATATCTTTTGCTAACACTTTAGAAAAGTCTTTTTTATTTGCATACCACTTTGCTTCCCAGTCTTTGTTGATGCCAAGTCTAAGTCCATTAGGATTAACTTTTTGTCCCATGTTTTAACCTCCTTATTAGTTTTTTGTAGCCACTACGATAATAATGTGACTAGTTCTATGATCTCTATGTCCTATGTGAGAACGTGAATCAAAAAAGTGACGTTTCATAACAGGACCAGCATCTACTCTTGCTTCTTTTACATAAAGTGTAGCAGCATCTGCATTGTTATTGTTTACCGCGTTTGCAATAGCAGAATCTAGAACTTTTTTGATAAGTCTTGCTGACTTATTGGTTGTATTTACTAAGATGTTTGCTGCTTCTTGTACACTTTTACCACGAATCATATCGATTGTTAGTCGAGCTCTGATTGGTGATACTCTAAGTCCTTTAGCAATTGCTCTTGCTTCCATTTCTTTCCCTCCTAGTCATTTTTCAATTATTTTTTGTCTGAACCATGTCCACCGAATTTACGAGTTAATGCAAATTCACCTAATTTATGTCCAACCATATCTTCAGTAACGTATACTGGTATAAATTCTTTACCATTATGAACGGCAAATGTATGTCCTATAAAATCAGGATAGATTGTGGAACGGCGTGACCATGTTTTAATGACTTCTTTTTTACCAGATTTATTTAATTCTTGAACCTTTTTTAATAATCTAGCGAATACATAAGGTCCTTTTTTTAAACTTCTTGCCATTATTTAATCATCCTTTCCTATTTACTATTACGACGACGTATGATGAATTTGTCTGATTGTTTTTTCTTACGTGTCTTTAATCCAAGTGCAGGTTTACCCCATGGAGTCATTGGTGCTTTACGTCCTACTGGAGCACGTCCTTCACCACCACCATGTGGATGGTCGTTAGGGTTCATAACAGAACCACGAACTGTTGGTCTAATACCCATATGACGTTTACGACCTGCTTTACCTAATCTAACAAGTGATGCGTCTTCGTTACCAACTTCACCGATTGTTGCCATACATGTTCCTAAAACTTGTCTTTGTTCTCCACTAGATAGACGAATCATTACATATTTTCCTTCACGACCAAGGATTTGTGCAGAAGTACCAGCACTACGTGCTAATTCTCCACCCTTTCCTGGACGTAATTCAATATTATGAATCATTGTACCTACTGGGATACTCATAATTGGTAATGCGTTACCAACTTTAATATCAGCGTTTGCTCCAGCTTCTACTTTTGTTCCAACTTCTAGTCCCTTTGGAGCAAGGATATATCTTTTTTCACCATCTGCATAGTTAATTAATGCAATGTTTGCTGTTCTATTTGGATCATATTCGATACTTGCTACTGTACCAGGTACCTCTAATTTATTTCTTCTAAAATCAATGATACGATATTTTCTCTTTGCTCCGCCACCTTGATGACGTACTGTTATCTTACCTTGATTGTTACGACCACTATTTTTCTTAATAGTAGTTAATAGAGATTTTTCCGGAGTACTTTTTGTAATTTCTTCATTTACTAAAGTACTCATCTTTCTACGACCTGGTGTAGTAGGTTTATATGTTTTTATTGCCATAATTTATTTCCTCCTTCTAACCAAGATCAATTGTTTGTCCTTCAGCTAAAGTAACAATTGCTTTCTTTGTACGATTCGTTAATCCTGTATAACGACCAACTCTTCTCTTTTTAGGTTTTACATTAATTGTTCTAATTGATGTAACCTTAACATTAAAGATTTTTTCAATTGCATTTTTGATTTCAATTTTGTTAGCTCTTGGATCAACTTTGAATGTATATTTTCCATTTTCTTTTTCAGCCATTGATTTTTCAGTAATAACTGGTGCTTTGATGATTTCTAAATATTTTGTATCTTTCATTATTTAAGCACCTCCTCTATAGCGTTTAATGCTTCTTGTGTAAATACTACTACGTCTGTACTTACTACATCTAATACGTTGATTTCATCTGCTGATATTAATACTACGTTTTGTAGATTTCTTGATGCTAAAATCATATTATCATCAAATTCTTTTACTACTAATAATACTTTCTTATCAGCAATTTTTAATGTTTCTAATAAAGCTTTCATATCTTTTGTCTTTGGTGTAGCTAGTTTCAAGTTTTCTAAAACCATGATTGCTTTTTCTTCTGCTTTTGTTGCTAAAGCTGACTTGATAGCAAGTCTTCTTTCTTTACGATTTTGTTTTTTGCTGTAATCTCTTGGTACTGGAGTTCCATATCTTCCTCCACCTACCCATTGTACAGCTCTGATAGAACCTTGACGAGCACGTCCAGTTCCTTTTTGTCTCCATGGCTTTCTTCCGCCACCACTTACTTCACTTCTGTTCTTAGTACTATGTGTTCCTTGTCTTAATGATGCTCTTGCTAAAATAATTGCATCATATAAAACGTTTTTGTTTGGTGTAATTCCAAATACGTTTTCATTTAAGTTAATGTCCTTTACTTTTTCACCTTTTAGATTTAAAAGTTCTACTTTTTTCATCTACGATTCCTCCTTTCATCACATTTCATTCTTTTATTTATTTTCATTTTTTATTTGTTCCTGTGATGATTTTATTCTGCTGTGTTTTCTGCAGGTGTTTCAGTTTCAACTTCTGTATTAGTTTCTACTTCAACCTTTGGTTGTTCGTATGTAACTAAGTCAGCAGCTTCTTTTTTTACATTTGGTTTTTTAACCGCAGTACGAATCATAACTAATGATTTCTTTGGACCTGGAACATTACCTTTAACTAAGATTACACTATTTTCAGTGTCTACTGAAATAATTTCAAGATTTTGAACAGTTCTTGCTACATTACCCATTTGTCCAGGCATTTTCTTACCTTTCAAAACGTGCATTGGTAGCATAGTACCTAACGAACCTACACCCCTATGGTATTGAGAACCATGACCCATAGGTCCACGGCTTTGGTTATGACGTTTAATAACACCTTGGAATCCTTTACCCTTACTGATTCCACTTACGTCAACCATTTCTCCTTCTTCGAAGATATCCACATTAATTACTTGTCCTAATGTATAATCTTCTACGTTTACTCCTCTAATTTCTCTTAAGAAGCGCTTAGGTTCTGTTCCAGCTTTCTTAGTATGACCGATTGCTGGTTTGTTTGATATTTTTTCTCTGATTGTTTCTGTTGCAATTTGAATTGCATCATAACCATCGTTTGCTACTGTTTTAATTTGAGTTACCACATTTGGTTCTACTTCAATTACAGTAACTGGAATTAACTTACCGTTCTTAGTGAACACTTGAGTCATTCCAACTTTTTTACCTAAGATTCCTTTCATTATTGTTTCCTCCTATTATTTTGTTTTGATTTCAATATCAACCCCGCTAGGTAAATCTAAATGAGCTAATGCATCAATAGTTTCCTTGCTAGGATTTTTGATATCAATAAGTCTTTTATGTGTACGCATTTCGAATTGTTCACGTGAATCCTTATATTTATGAACAGCTCTTAAAATCGTGAATTTTTCAATTTCAGTTGGTAGTGGTACTGGACCAGAAATTTCTCCACCTGATCTTTTGATTGTTTCCACAATTTTTGTTACTGCATTATCAAGAATTCTGTGATCATATGATTTTAATCTAATACGAACTTTTGATGTTGACATTAAAAATCCTCCCTTCGCCTATATCTAGTATAGACTTGCTCCGCGCGAATAACCCGCTAACCAAATTAACAACTTAACCTGGTGTATCGACAACCTCGCACATCTAAGCAGTCACACGTAATTAATTATAGCAAGTAATATCAACAAATGCAAGTGTTTTTTTTAAGAATTTTTTATTTTTTTATAGCAAAAAAAGCAAAAATCATTTTGCTTTTTCTTATTTTAGATTTTTCTCTTTTGGTCTGCTATGCAAATATAAGATTTAAATGACTCTGGTAACATAGCTATTCTTTGTTCTATCATCGTTTTCTTATTCTCTTCCCTTGCATACATTGCTTTATTATATCGTTCTTCCATTTCTGCTACTTCATCAAAATTACATCCTCTAGTAGATCCAACTTCATAATACCTTTTTGTTTCTTCTTCAGATAAATCATAATAAAGTTCAAATGGAACTTGACCGTTTCTTATTTTTTCACCTGTTGATAGAAGAGGTAATTGATTCTTTTCTATTTCTCCTTTTTCATCCGCAGAAAACATAGTAGACATTTCTCCATTTATCATGCTTTGCATAAATTGTCCATAATTTCTATAAGATTTTGTACCATCGAAATATGGAGATGCACACGTTATTTGTACTTCATCTTTCAAATCTTCCACACTGCATAATAGTTTTTTACTGTCACAATACATAATTGAGAAACCAGGTTCTAATGGCATTTCAATTTTTTCAAAACCAAAATCTTGCGTTAATGCAAATCGAGTTTCGTAATAGGTTCGTTTCCCAAATTCATAATCTGTTGCTTTTGTTAACTTATTAAGAAAACTCTGTAAAACAATTTTTCCTTTTTCCTCTGGTGTTTTGGTAATGTAGTCTTGTAATGAATAATTCTTTGCTAGTTCCTTGGCTAATTCTTTGGCTATCATTCCAGTTATATCCTTCATATTTTTTCTCCTTCCTTTTATGGTGTTATATTATGATGGAAAATCTCTATTTTGTCAAATAAAACCTCTTATTTGTATAGAATGTTCAAATCCGCATATTGCCGTTCTGTAATTACTATCCTTGATTTCTTCTTCTAATAAATTGTACTGGTGGATCAAACATACAAACTTCACTTATCCAATAATTGTCTATCATATCTAATGATGAATCGTTTTTTAGGTCTGTTTGTAGTTCTTTTATTCTATTATTTCTATCATATAAAATATAACCATTTCTAGCATTAAATTCTCTGGGAGATTCTATTCGATCTTGAAATCTTTCTTCTAGTCGATAATACCATTCTGGAACATTTTCTATTCTAATATCCATTCCGGTTGATAGTCTGATTCGTTGTATTTCCTCTATAGAAAACTTTACCGGTTCTATATTGGCATCATTCCAAATAAATGTCAGTTCTACTTCTGGTCTAAAATGATTACTCCCTGTGTATATAATTCCTTCTAAATATTCACTTTGTCTTTGATTTTCTAAAACCTTCGTAATTTTATCACTTAGTAAATGATTCATTGTTGCCATTTTTTCTTTATCTACTTTTACTGTTTTTAATACTTCCATACTATTTTTCATCCCCTATTCTCATTTTATATTTTGGGGGATTATTCGTCAATAAAAAAGAGGTTTCCCTCTTATTTCATTCTTTGTTTTGCTCTAGGATTCGTGAAGTTTACTTTTTGATTATTCATATGGTCATAGATTGCTCTTACTTCTTTCCCTTGATAAGCTCTTTCTTCAAAAATAGCTTCTGTAGGATATGGACTATATCCTTTTAATTCTTCTTCGTATATAATTTCTCCAGTAATTGCATCATAATTACTACCACTATGCTTGATCAAAAACCAAAATTGTCCATTGTTCTCATTATATTTTACTTTTAATTCTTCATATGGAATTTCAGTTATGTCAACAACATCCAGTTTCGCACGCTGAGTATATGAACTAGTATTTCTTGAAGGGTAGATATGTGTCTTCGGAATTGGTTTTTGGTCTTTTTGTACCTCTCCCGTTCCAAAAGTGAAGTTTACTTTTTGATTATTCATATAGTCATAGATTGCTCTTACTTCTTTCCCTTGATAAGCTCTTTCTTCAAAAATAGCTTCTGTAGGATATGGACTATATCCTTTTAATTCTTCTTCGTATATAATTTCTCCAGTAATTGCATCATAATTACTACCACTATGCTTGATCAAAAACCAAAATTGTCCATTGTTCTCATTATATTTTACTTTTAATTCTTCATATGGAATTTCAGTTATGTCAACAACATCCAGTTTCGCACGTTGAGTATATGAACTAGTATTTCTTGAAGGGTATATATGTGTCTTTGGAATTGGTTTTTGGTCTTTTTGTACCTCTCCCGTTCCAAATGTGAAATTTACCCTTTGCTCAAGCAATTCATTATATTTTTCTGCTAATGCTTGAGCTTTTACCGGTCCTTCTCCTTCTGGTAAAAAGTCTTTTTTGTCTACCTTTTCATAGCCAATTAATTCATTACTTTCTACTCTAGCTCCACTAATAGCGTCATAATATCTTACCCAGTACTTGCCATCTAATTCTTTTTTGACATAAAGAAAGTAAAAACTTCCATTTTTCTTATTGTATCCTATTTCTATATTATCTCTTTCAAACTCTGTTTCTTCTGTTATTTGTATTTCTTCTTTTAAGCTGTACATATTCCTACTCTCCCTTTTTTCGTGTTATTATACTATTTTTTTGTTAATTAGGCAAATTTTCCTTTTGCTACGTTTTTCACTTTTTCTTTCTAAATATTCTTTGTTATAATCCCATATTTCTTGTAATGTCATTGTTTCTAATTCTAACTCTGTTAGTTCCTCTTGAATTCCCATATCTAGGTGAGCAAAAAAGAATCGTTTAAATTCTCTCTGTTGATAATTTCTATTCATACCTTTTATGTCACCAATATATAAGCTTGTTACAGTGGTTTCACCGTTCAAAACTGAGGCAAAACGATCTTTTCTTGTTTTATTAATTTCTTCCAATTTCTTTTTTAAGTTTTCTTCTTTTTGAAGTGCTCTTCTTATTTCTACACTACGTTTATATTCTTCTATTACTTGTTTCATTTGTTCCGTATAAATATCCGGTAAATCTTCTTCCTTGATTCCTGTTTGTAAAGCTTGTTCATACGCTATTTGTATTTTCCCTATAGCAATATCATATGGTTTTATTTCTTTTGGACTTGCCCAGGCATTTAATGTTTCCAATCTTTCCTCTGGGGGTAATTTTGTTATTTGTGCTAGTAAGTTTTTTCTATATTCCGGATAACTAAAGTTTGCTTTTTCAATTTCTTCTCGTCTAGGTACTGGAAAAACAACAAAATATAAAAGTTGATCTATATCTACTACACGATATGCCATTAAAAATTCTTCTCCCATACCCCTCACCTCTATTGGTGCTATATTATAACACAAAAAAAGGATTCTTTCAATCCTTTAGATTTCTTTTTGACCTTGGACTTCCTATAATTTTTAAAGAAGCAGGTGCAATCAATGATTTCCCAAATTTTTGATTAATATCATCGATTGTTTTTTGAATTTCTTCTTCTTTTTTTTCTTCTTCATTTTCTTCTTCAAACAAGGTTAATTGTCGTTCTTTTGTTTCTTTCAGATCCGCTAGTCTTACTCCGATTAATCTAATGGGATCTTTTTTATAGCTTTTGTTAAAAATTTCTATTACTAATTTATATATTTCTTTGGTACTATTCGTTAAGTGTGGTAATTTTGCCTGAGCTGAATAGTTTTGAAATTGATTATTTTTGAAAATCACAGCAACGGTTTTGGCATATTGCTTTTGTTTTCTTAACTCTCTTGTGACATCCTCTGTTTGGCGAAATAATATTTCTTTTAACTTTTCTTCATCGGTATAGTCGTAGGTTAATGTTTCCGTAGTTGAAATACTTGTTGTTTTACTACTGCGTGGTTCTACTTTACTATTATCTATACCCCAGGCAGCTTCTTTTAAACTATGTGCTTGGTTTTTGAATTTTTTTTCTAATACTTTTTCCTCTGCATATGCTAAATCTTTTATGGTATATATATTTAATTTATTTAACTCTGCTTTCGTCCTTTTTCCTACCATGAATAAATCACCGACATCTAAAGGCCATAGTTTATCTTCTATTTCATCCTTTAATAGAGTATGAATTTTATCTGGTTTTTCAAAATCAGATGCCATTTTGGCACATAATTTATTATTGCCTATTCCAATATTTACAGTGAAACCAAATTTTTCTTTTATCTCTTCTTTGATTTTTTTCGCTAATTCATAATAGTCTTTATATAAATAATGGGTTCCTGTCATATCTAAAAAGCATTCATCAATGGAAAACTTCTCTAGTTGAGGAGAATATTGGGATAAGTAATGAAATAAATTTTGGGATTGCTTATAATACCATTTATAATCTGGTGGATATATTTCTAAATTAGGACATTTCTTTTTTGCCTGATATATTGTTTCTGCCGTTTTAATACCGAATTTTTTGGCAATCGGTGATTTAGCTAGTACAATTCCTCTACGATCTTTTTCTGAGCCACCTATGATTGCTGGAATCCTTCTTATATCCTTCTTATATCCCTGTTTTAATAATAGCACTGCTGTCCATGATAAAAAGGCATTGTTTACATCAATATGAAAAATTAATCTTTCTTTCATTTTATCCCCTCAAAGTTATTATAAAATACTTTTTTTCCTGTTGCAATCGAACAAGAAACGAAAAATGTAATCTAATCGTTTACATATTATTTTTTTTATTTTGGGCATACTAAATTTCAGGTGATAGTATGAATAAGGAAGAAAAGAAAGAGTATGAAAAATTTTTTAAAAAAATAATAATTGAACACATTCGTGAGGCACGTTTAGAAAAAGGTTGGACACAAGCACAGATTGCGGAGGCTGCTTGTGTTTCTCATGAATTTATTCGAGATTTAGAGTCAGAAAAAGGAGAAGATTATATTTCAACTTTTTCTATATGGTTAATCGCCAAAGCATTGGATGCTGATTTAAATGAATTATTAGATTTTGATATGGAAGCTTTTCGACCTCTAATAGAAAAAGCAATGCAAAAGAAACATTCTTCTTAGCATTGCTTTTTTATTTTTCTATTAGGCTTTCTCCGGTCATTTCCACTGGCTTTTCTAGATTCATTAGCTCTAGTATCGTCGGTGCAATATCTCCTAGTTTTCCTTCATGAAGAGTAATATTTTCTTCGGTTATAATAAAGGGTACTGGATTTGTGGTATGAGATGTTATTATGTTGTCATCATCATCTAACATTTCTTCGCAGTTACCATGATCGGCAGTAACAATTAATGTACCACCTAATTCCATTACCTTATCATAGATTAGTTTTAAGTTCTTATCAACTGTTTCTACAGCTTTAATTGCTGCTTCCAATACTCCTGTGTGACCTACCATATCGCCATTTGCAAAGTTTAAAATTACTAAATCCGTGTTTGACAATTCTGTTAATAGCTTTTCTGTTACTTCATCAGCACTCATTTCTGGTTTTAAATCGTAAGTTGCAACTTTTGGTGATGGTACTAATATTTTCTTTTCGTTTTTATAATCTACTTCTTTTCCGCCATCAAAGAAGAAGGTGACATGAGCATATTTTTCTGTTTCGGCTATTCTTAATTGTGATAAATTTTGTTTTTCGATATATTCCCCTAAAATATTTGTTAACTTTGGATCACTAAATGCATGTGGTGCTTTTACACTTTCTACTACCGGCATCATAGTAATTGTTTTAACATTATTAAATTTTACTGTTTCCATATCTACTTCTGCTGGATTTGTGAGTGCTGTAAATAATTCACGTAATCTATCTTTTCTAAAGTTGAAGGCAATAATTCCATCATTTTCTTCTACATTTCCATTTTCTGTAAATTTTGCTGGTAAGAAAAATTCGTCTGTTATACCATTTTCATAGCTAGTTTCGATATATTCTTTGGGAGAGGTTTGTATTTCTCCTTTGTTATTTACAATAACATCATAGGCTTTGATTAGTCTATCATAATTGTTATCACGGTCCATTGCATAGTATCTTCCAGAAATAGAAGCAATTTTTCCTAAGCCTAATTCTTTGATTTTTTCTTCTACTTTTTCGATATACGTATAAGCGCTTTTAGGTGGTACATCTCGTCCATCAGTAAATAAATGTAGATAAACATTTTTTATTTCTTCCCTTTTGCACATATCTAATAATGCTAGTAAATGATTGATGTGAGAGTGTACTCCTCCGTCGCTTATAAGTCCCATTAAATGTAGCTTCGACTCATTTTCTTTTACATGATGCATTACATTTTTTATTGTTTCGTTTGTAAAAAACTCATTATCTTCGATTGATTTATTGATTAACTCTAATGGTTGATAAACAATTCTACCAGCCCCTATGTTCATATGCCCTACTTCACTATTTCCCATTTGTCCTTTTGGCAATCCTACTAATTGTCCAGATGCCGTTAAAGTAGTATGGGGATATTTTTCCCATAACTCTGTAAAGACTGGATTATTGGCTAGAGCTACTGCATTTCCATGTTCTTCTTCTCTTAATCCGTATCCATCTAATATTGTTAGTACAATTGGTTTTTTCATGTTATTCCTCCTACATTCTATTATCATTTAAACAAAAAATTGCATATATTGGAATATACCTTACACCTTTTTTGGTTGCAAAGTTATTTTCGGTTACTCGATAAGCTTCGGTTACTGTAAATTTTTTCATAAATACAGAAAGGGATTTGGCTTTAGAATCTGCTTTTGATATTAATTCTATTGGAATTATTTTTCCCATTCTATTTTGAATCACAAAATTTACTTCTGCTTTTCCTTCGGATTGATAATAATACAAGGCATATCCTGCTTCTGCTAATGTTTTGGCAATACTATTTTCATATAAAATTTCTTTTATCTTTTCATCACTTAGTAGTTGTTTTAAGTTGGTATGTAACATAGAAAATAATAATCCATCGTCTGGCAAATATAGTTTAAAACTATCTTTTTCTCTACAACTACTTAAGGGTGATTTTACAGTAGATATTTTATAACTTCGATATACGATTTGATTATTTACTAAGTAATTAATTGTACTTTCATACTCCTTAGCACGTCTTCCTGTTCCAATTACCCCGTATTGAAATTTTTTATTGTCTTTTTTTAGTTGTTCTGGAAGGGATTCCATTACTTCTAGTCCCCTTGGTATATCAATTAGGTTTTTACTTAATATTAATTCTTTTTCATACACTTCTAATATTTTTTGCTTCATGATATCTATTTCATATTCGTTTTTTCCTTCTAAGTTTGCTACTACTACTTCTGGAAGTCCTCCAGTCATTAAATATTCTTGAAATAGTTCCAAAGCTAGTTTGTGAAAAGGACAAGTTTTATGCTTTGTAAAGGATTCTTTGATTAATTCTGCTAGAGCTTTTTCATTTTTCGCCCATAAGAATTCTTCAAAATCCATCTCATTCATACCTTTAAATTGTAATTCTTCTCCCTTAAATTCGGTTAAGTTTTCTCTGCGAGAAGTAATAGCAATTATATGGTATTTGCTATGTTCACTACCGAATAGTTTTAGTCCTTTAATAATTTCTATATTATTGACATTATCAAAAATTAGAAGACTATCTTCTTGTAATATCGTTTCTCCTGAAAGTAAGGATAGATTTAGAATTAAGCGTTCGGTGGATTTTTCTTTTGTGAATAAATCTGTTAATGTTTTGTTGTTACTCGTATTAAAATAAATCGTATTTTTATAGTTCGTTTTTCCAAAGTTTAATGCAGAATAACTCTTTCCTACTTGCTTTGGACCATATAGTACTAGTGGTTTTCTGATTATATCTTTTTTCCATTTTTGAAAGAATTTTTCTATTTTTCGTTCCATAATCTGTATCCTCCTCACACATTTTATAAAATAAGTATACTTTTATTTTTTTGTTTTGTCAATGTAAGAAAGAAAAAAGACGGTTATTTCCGTCTTCTAATTTGCTAATGGTTTACTGAACTCTAATCTTAATTTATCCGCTACGGTTATAATAAATTCTGAATTGGTTGGTTTGGCTTTATCAATATCTACACTGTGGCCAAAGATTTCTTCCATTAACTGCCAATTACCTCTATTCCAACTTACTTCAATTGCATGCCTAATTGCTCTTTCTACACGAGAAACTGTGGTATTAAACTTCTTTGCTACTTCTGGGTATAATTCTTTCGTTATTCCTCCTACAATTTCTGGTCTTTCATATACTAATGAAATACTTTCCCTAATATATTGATAACCTTTGATGTGTGATGGAACGCCTAATTCGTGTAATGTTTTCGTAATCGCAATTTGTAAATTATTATGATATACATCTATTTCTTTGCCACCGAATTTTACTCCTTCTGCAACCTCTAAAATTCTTTTTTCTAAATCTTCTAGTTCAAACGGTTTTAAGATAAAATAATTGACTCCTAACTCCGATACTTTTCTAATCATATCTTGCGTATTATAAGAAGTTAATACAATCACCTTTTTGTCGATTGCTTTTTCCTTCATAAATTCCAGTACTGCTATTCCATCTTTGTTTGGCATGATCAAGTCTAATAGAACAATATCATACTCCTCTTGTTTCTTTTCAATCAAACGAATTCCCTCTACTCCGTCATAAGCTTCTAGTGATATTGTGATATCAGAATGTTCACTAAAATACTCCTTAATCATTTCTACTAAACTCTTATTATCATCTACTACTAGTATTTTTGTCTTTTTCATTTATTCTCCTCTCAGTACTGCACGTATTTTCATTATATACTAGCTTGTCAAAAAATGATAGAGAAAAAAAAGACAAGTTTTGTCGAAACTGTCTAATTTGTCTAATTTTTTAGTTTTTCTAAAAATATTTTTAAGTTTTCTGGTTTTAAACTTAATCCTCCTAGTAAGTATCCATCTATTTCTGTAATTTCCTTCAATTGATCAATATTACTTTCGTTTGCGCTTCCTCCATATAACACTTTATTGTTTGGAAAAACTTCTTTTATGGTTGTCATAATCTCTTTTATTTCATCGTTGGTAGGAATGATTCCTGTTCCTATTGCCCAGATTGGTTCATAAGCAATAATTATTTGTTGTTTTTCTTGGTCTGTTAAATCCTTTGTTGCTTCTTCTAGCTCTTCTGTAATTTTCTTGGTTGTTAGGTTTCTCTCTCTTTCTTCTTTTGTTTCTCCTACACAAAGAATTGGAAAGATACCTTCTTTTAAAAGTTGTTTTATTTTCTCATTAATTTCTTGGTCTGTTTCTTTTTGATACTCTCTTCGTTCGGAATGTCCTACAATACAATAAGCTACACCAATTGATTTTAATTGTGAAGCGGATACTTCACCGGTATAGGCACCACATCCTTTACTACTTACATTCTGGGCTCCTAATTTCATATTTGATAAACGAAACTCCCCAAGATATAAATTCGTAGGACATAAAATCATTGGAGGTAGTTCTTTCATGTTTTCTAATTTTTCTTGATATTTTAAAAACTCTTCTCTTGTTAAGTTGCATTTATTATTTAGAGCAATAATCATATTATCCTCTCCTATCTTTTCTATTTGTTGAACAATTTTCTTTCTCTTTCGATTTCATAAATATATGCATTCCCTCTTCCAAATCTAAGTCTTCAAATTGGTGAGTTTGAAGATAGAGAGGTGAAATGTTATTTTTTCTTTCCATTAAAAAGAATATTTCTTCGGTACCAAGAATTTCAAAAGCATAATTTATAGCATAATCTAATAATATCTCTTGTTGTCTTTGTGTTCCCTGGGTATCTATTTTTATTCGACATGATTTTCGGTCTTTTTCGTCCATTAAATGTGCACATGTTAATACCTCATGGTCCTTTAATAAAAACAAAGTTTTCTTTCGTTGTGCACTTTCATTTTCTTTCTTTTTATATTGTTCTTCTGGGATGGAAGTTGCTATATCTTGGAATTTTTCCGAAAGTCCTATTATCTTATTTCTTACTTCATATTCTTCTAATAATCTTATGTGTTCCTTATTATATGGATTTACAATAACTACCTTTTCTTTCATTTTCTCTTATTTTATAGCTTCCAATCCTGGCAAAGTTTTTCCCTCTAGATATTCTAGAGTTGCTCCTCCTCCGGTAGATGCATGGTACACTTTATCTTTATATCCAGATGTAGAAGCTGCCGCCACAATATCTCCACCACCTAAAATTATTTTTATATTGTTTTCTACTACATATTGTAATAAATCCTGGGTTCCTTTTTTATACTTTTCAAATTCATATACACCTAGTGGTCCATTCCATACAGCAATAGCAGCCTCTTCTAAATATTTTTCAAATAACTTTTCTGTTTTTGGTCCAATATCTAGACCCATTTCATTATATTCTAGGTCTGTGATATCTTTTGCTTTGTATTCTTCTTTTTCACTATATTCTGTTGTTACCGCTACGTCTATAGGTAATATTATTTTTTCAGCATAATCCTTAATTATATTTTTACAAAATTCTATATTTTCTTCATCTACTAGGGAGTTTCCAACTTCATATCCTTCGGCTTTTAGGAATGTAAATGCCATTCCTCCACCGATTAAAATTTTATCTGCTTTCTTTACTAAGTTTTCAATTACCCCTATTTTATCTGCTACTTTTGCACCACCTAATACTACGATAAATGGATGTTTAGGATTATCTAATTCTTTTAGAGCATTTAGTTCTTTTTCAATTAAAAATCCGATGCATGAATCAATATTTGAGGCAATTCCTACATTGGATGCGTGAGCTCTATGGATGGTTCCAAAAGCATCATTTACAAATACATCTCCTAAAGATGCCCAGTACTTACCTAATTCCGGATTATTTTTACTTTCTTTTTTGCCATCTAAGTCTTCATAACGTGTATTTTGTACAAGTATGATGTCCTTGTTATTCATATTATTGATAGCAGTTTCTAATTCTTCTCCTCTTGTTTTGTTTATAAATGTTACTTTTTGATTTAGTAGTTCTTCTAAACGTTTTGCAACAGGAGCTAACGTATTTTTTTCTAAATCACTTTCTTCTTTGATTCTTCCTAAATGAGAAAATAAAATTACTTTGGCATTCTTTTCTAGGCAATATTTTATCGTTGGTAATGCTGCTGTGATTCTTGTATCGTCCACAATTTTTCCTTCCTTTATTGGAACATTAAAATCACAGCGAATTAAAACCTTTTTATTATCTAAATTTATATCTTTTATTGTTTTCATTGTCTATCCTCCTTATCTCTTTCAGTATAGCATTTTTTCTTAGAAAAAAAAAGAAGCAAGCCTCTTTTTTCCTTATTGCTCCATTAAATATTTTGCAGTTCTAACCATTTGAGCAGTATAACTCATTTCATTGTCATACCAAGAAACCACTCTTACTAATTGTTTTCCATCTACTTCTAGAACACTAGTAGATAGACCATCTACTAAAGAACCACAATGTCTTCCAATAACATCGCTTGATACAATTGGATCTTCTGTATATTGTAGTGTTTCATTTTGAGCACTTTTTAGAGCATTATTGATTTCTTCTACCGTTGTATTTTTTTCGAATTCTAGTACCAAATCGATTACTGATCCTGTTGGAACTGGTACACGCATAGCAGCTCCATCTAGTTTTCCATCTAAGTTTGGACATACTTTTCCAATTGCTGCAGCGGCACCGGTTGATGCTGGTACAATGTTGGCAGCACATGCTCTACCACGACGAGCTTTAATTCCTTTTTTGTGAGGTACATCTAAGGTTGCTTGGTCATTCGTATAGGCATGAACTGTTGTCATATATCCTTTTACAATTCCAAAAGCTTTGTCTAATACATCTACTACTGGTGCTAGACAGTTTGTAGTACAACTTGCCGCAGAAATAATCTTTTCATTTCCTGTTAAAATCCTATGGTTAACATTATAAACGATAGTTTTTACATCTCCCTTGGCAGGAGCAGAAATAATTACCTTTTTCGCACCTGCGTTAATATGTGCCATAGCTTTTTCTTCTGATGTGAATTTACCAGTACATTCTAATACTACATCTACATCTAAATCTTTCCATGGTAATAGAGATGGATCTGTTTGTGCATAAATTTTTATACTTCTATCTCCAACAACAATACAATCTCCTTCACTATGAATTTCATCAATACGATAATTTCTATGATTGGTATCATATTTCAATAAATATGCTAGTTGTTCTGCATCAGTTAAATCATTAATAGCAACTACTTCAAATTCTGGATCTTCTTCCATTAGACGAAATGCTAATCTTCCTATTCTTCCAAATCCATTAATAGCAACTTTTACCATTTATCTTTCCTCCTTTATTCTCATTATATAGTTTTCTATTTTTTGTTTCAATATATTCCTAGAATTTTGACACTTTCTTGTCGTAAAAAAAATATCCACAGGTTTTGTGGATATTTTTACTATTTTCTATCTTTCAATTAATCGTTTAATATATGCTCCTCTATAAATCTAGCCACGCCATCTTCTGCACTTGGCAAAGTAATATAATCGGCCTGTTTTTTCAACTCGTCCATGGCATTTCCAACGGCGCAAGTAATTCCGCAGTATTGGAACATGTTAAAATCATTGATATGATCTCCAAAACAAATCGTTTCTTCTTTTTTTATATTGAGATATTCTCTTAGTTTGCTAATTGCCTTTCCTTTTGAATTGTTATTTTTTATTATATCTACCCAGAAAAAATTGTCATCCTTTTTAGGTTTTTTTACTAGATTTGAAGAACTATTTTCTATGTTGTATTTCTTGGTATTTATAATTTTTTCTATAAATTTATTGATTGATTCATATTCCCTATGATATGCAAATATTTGTACTATTTCTTCTGGTTTGTTTTTTAATTCTTCTAGACTTTTACTGTCATTTCTTTCTTCGATTGGTACTAATTTATTGTGATACCTAGTAGTAATAGCATTTAATTTGCAGTTTATTTGAAATTCTATTGCGTAGTTTAATATTCTTTCTATCTCTTTTCTTTCTATGGAATCTATGTATATATTTTTTTGTTGTTGATAATCATAAACTAGCGTTCCATTACTTGATATTACCATGGGAGTAATTTCTAACTCTTTACTTTTTGCTACTACATATTCGTTTGTTCTTCCAGAACATAATATTACATACATTCCTTTTTTTACTGCTTGCTGTAGTACTTTTTTTGTATATTCTGTGATTTCATTTTCCTTATTTGTAATTGTTTTATCAATATCTAATATTATTAGTTTTATGTTTTTCATGTTTTTATTCATGAAAGCAACTTCCTCCGATAAATTCTCTTAAGATAGAATCCTGTGGTATGACATCCGCTGGGATTGGTAAAAATAATCGTAAGAAGTTAATTAATCTTTTTGCTTCTTCATAATATGGAGAATCTTGTGGTACGGAATATAATAATGGTTCTACGTACGTTTTTAATACTCCTATTTCATAAATTAGGGCAGAGTTAAAAGTAAAGTCTGCTTCGTCTTGAAATGGGAAGATATACTTTTCTTCTCCTCTTCTTACACTGTCCCAAGATTTTAGAGTATGTTCTACATTATTATTTCTTGTTCTGTTATCTCTAATAATTCTTCTTAACATTCTATTATCTGTTGTAGATACGCGATTATGATCATCTAAATTTAGTTCTGTTAATGCCGAAATATATATTTTATATTTTTTACTTCTTGGGATATTCGTCAATATTTTATTATCTAAAGCATGAATTCCTTCAATTACTAAAATATCTGCTGGTCCTAAAGTTACATCTCTATTAAACTCTTTTTTTCCTACTAAAAAGCTATACGTTGGTACTGTTACTGTTTTTCCTTTTAACAAGTCTTCGACTTGCTTATCAAACAACTTCATATCTATTGCTTCTAAACATTCGTAATCTGGTTTTCCATTTTCATCTACTGGTGTTTCTTTTCTTTCTACAAAGTAATCGTCCATCGATAAAACTTTAGGATGTAGTCCATAACTTTCTAAATACATACAAAGTTTTTTTGAAGTTGTGGTTTTTCCTGAAGAAGAAGGTCCAGCCATTAGTACAATTTTAATATCTTTTTTCTTTTTATTAATTTCTCCTGCTAGACTTAATAAGCGATTACTTTGTAATGTTTCATCTATTCTTATCAAATCATTAATTTTTCCTAAAGACACTAATCTGTTTAAGTCTACGGAATTTTTTACACCAATGATTTTTGCCCAATCTCTGCATTCTTGAAAAACTTCAAACATGTGGGGATGATGTTTATAAGTTGGTATTTTATCTGGTAAATATACCGTAGGAAATTGAAGAACAAAACCATTTTCTTTTATATATGTCAAGTTAAAATCTTTTAGTTTTTCTGTTGATGATGGCATTAGACTATAAAAATAATTATAGTAATTTCCTAGACGATATAGAGTTATGTAATTATTGGTATTGTAGTTCATAACACCCGCTTTTACTTTATCATTTTTTCCTTCAAAATATTTGATTGCTTCACTTCTATCTACTGTACTCCTAATAATTGGCATATCCGCTTCTATTATTTTTTTCATCGTTTCTTTTAGATTTTTTATTCTGTTTTCTGTTAATCGGAAATTAGTTTCTATATATATTCCTTTATCTAGAGAATGTTGCACTACAATATTTGCTTCTTCTCCAAATAGTTTTTTTATCGAATATAATAATACGTATGTAAGACCACTAATATGAATTCTATTTCCCTCTCTTGTGGTTAAATCATAGAATTCTATTGTTGCATCTTCGTTTACTGTCTTTGTTAACTCTTCTAATTTATTATTTACTCTTGCTAATAAAATTGGATATTTGTATTCTTTTTGGAACTCTTTGGCGATTTCTTCTAGAGTCATTCCTTTACTTAATTGATATTTTTTTCCTTTTATTTTAACTTCAATTGTTTCAATCATCTATGTCACCCTCTTTATTTTCTCTTATTATTGTATCATACTTTGTCGTTTTGGAATATGCATAATTTGCATTCTTTACATCTATACTAATTTTAGGTGATATAATTATGAGTTTAGTTCCTGTTGTAGTAGAAAAAGAGTTTGATGGAGAACGTAGTTATGATATTTTTTCTAGATTATTAAAAGAAAGAATTATTTTTGTTAGTGGAGAAATTAATGATACTTTAGCTAATAGCGTTATTGCTTCTTTATTATATTTAGATTCTATCAATCATGAAGATATTTCTATTTACATTAATTCTCCTGGAGGAAGTGTTTCTTCTGGTTTCGCTATTTATGATACCATGCAATTTATTAAAAGTGATGTATCTACAATCTGTGTAGGTATGGCTGCTAGTATGGGGGCATTTTTACTTTCTAGTGGTACTCAAGGGAAACGGTATGCTCTTCCTAATTCTGATATTATGATTCATCAGCCATTAGGTGGTGCGGAAGGTCAGGCTAGTGATATTAAAATTGCTGCCGATCGAATTCTTTTTCTTCGTAGAAGATTAAATAAAATACTTGCCAAAAACACCAAACAACCATTGAGAAAAATTGAAAAAGATACTGAAAGGGATTATTACTTAGACGCAGAGGAAGCTTTACAGTATGGTTTGATTGATCAGGTTATAAAAAAAGAAAAAACGTGAAAATCACGTTATTTTTTTTGAGTTAAAGTATAAAGACATTCTAATACATTTGCTGCCCATTCTACAAATAAACATACGACTAAACTAGATATTGCTAATGTCACAGCAAAAATAAATAGATTAATACTCGAATAGGCAATGGAGCAAATTATTAATATAAAAGCTACAATAATAGAGGTTACAAAATAAATTATTTTAAACACTCCTAAATTATAAATTGTCTTTTCATATTTATTCCGTGGTGTTGTTATTTCCTCTTTACTCTCATTTGCTTGTTCTTCGTCTACAAATGAAGCACCGCAATTTGGACAACTAGTTGCCTCTGAATTAACTTCTTGTCCACAATTTCCACAAGTAAATGTTACTTCTTCTACTACTTCGCTCCCACAGTTTGGACATTTTTTCTTTTTGTCATCGAATTCTGTGTTACACTCTGAACATTTTATTACTCCCATAAACTTTTCCTTCCTTTTTTATTATACTATAACATATTAATGTCATTTTGTATAATTAAAAAGACATATTTTATGTCTTCTCTTGTCCTAACTTTTTAAACCTCATAGCTAATTCTTTAATTTTACGAAATCTATGATTTAGTCCCGATTTTGTTATCGAATTTCCTGTTTCCATAGATATTATTTCACTTAACTCTTTTAATGATGCTTCTGGATATTTTTTTCGATATTCTAGGGCTTCTTGTGTTTTTTCATCTAGTAAGCTTTTTCCTAAATTGTCTTCAATAATTGCAATATCATCCAACTGGGCGGTTGCGGTTGCTACTACTTTATCCATGTTCGCTTGTTCACAATTATTTAATCGATTGGCTTGATTTTTTTTGTTTCTATATATTCTTTGATTTTCAAAATATAATACTGCATTATTTGCTTTTATTATTTTTAAATAATCACTAATTTTATCTGCTTCTTTGATATATAACATATAGCCTTTATCTCTTGTTAATATTTTGACATTTAAGTCAAATAAATTTAATAGTTTTTGAACAAATACTGCTTCATTGGCTTCTTCTATTAATAATTCCATATGATATCTAGAAGTCTTTGGATCATTGATGCTTCCAGAACTTAAGAATACGCCTTTCAGATAGGCTCTTATTTCTTCGTTTGCTCCCACGATATATTGTGGTGGTCTATCTAAATAAGCACCTGATTTTTCTTGATATCCAATATCTTCTAAAATAAAATCCTTTTTTTCTTCTATGGTTAGAACAAATAAATCTTTTTTGCTAAAATTTAGGCTATCTTTTATTTCTTTTTTTATTTTTACTTCGTAAAGTGTTTCTATTTGCTTTTCTATACGTTCACAAATTAATGGATTTTCTGTTGTTAATTGGAATCCACTGGTAGTATAATGCCCATTATTTCTAATATAACCAGACAATTCGGCAATCATTTCCGATTTAGAACCAATATTTTTAGAAATTTCTTCTTTAATATCTGTTGTATAAGACATTTTAATCCCTCATTAGATAGTTAAAAATCAGAGTACTTAATTTTAGACTGTTATGTCTGATAGTATTATCTTCAATATTGATTAAGTCTTCTGCAATTAACTCTACTCCCATTTCATTTAATTGTTCATAATCTATTTTCACCGGCGTTTTATATTCTTCAGTATAATATTTTTCAGCTATTTTATGATCTATTTTTGAATTACTCGCAATTACAACATCTATCTTTCTTGTTTTTAGATGTTTATTTAACATATTGATATGATCTCCTACTGTGAAATCATCGGTTTCTCCTGGTTGTGTTACGGAGTTGCATAAATACATAATAGGGGCTTTCGCTTCTATTAATGCGTTTTGTACATCTTTGCAAATAATATTTGGTAAGATACTCGTATATAGACTACCCATACTGAAAATAATTAAATTCGCTTCTTTGATTGCTGTTAAAACTTCTGGTAATACTCTTGGTTCTTCTTTATAATAAATTTTTTCAAATTTATGATGAGCTTTTGTGATTTCATCTTCTCCTTCTATAACAAGGCCGTCTTTATCTAGTCCCATTAAAGTTAAGGATGAGTCTTCTGATATTGGTAATACGGTATGCTTTACATCTAATAGTTTACTTAGGGAAGCAATTGACTCTTTTAAGGATCCTGTAATATCTAATAAAGATGTTAATATTAGGTTTCCCGTAGCGTGACCATTTAAATCGCTCGAAGTACGAAAACGATATTCCATCATTTTTTTGATAGGCTCGTCTATTCCTGATAATGCCGTAATTACTTTTCTAATGTCCCCTACTGCTGGTGTATTAAATTCTTTTCTTAATTGGCCTGTTGATTTTCCGTTATCCGATACTGTAATTACTGCTGTAATATCTACTGGAAAGTCTTTTAAACCTTTTAATAGATAAGATAGACCTGTTCCCCCACCAAAGATAACTACTTTTTTATGCATCTAAATCATCCTTTCTACTTATGTATTGTATAAGTCATTTTCCTTTTTTCTCACACTTCTTATAAAAATTATTATTCCGGCAATTATAAAGACTATCGAAACTAATTGGGCCATTTTTATCGGTCCTAACATTAAAGAATCTGTTCTCATTCCTTCGATAATCAATCGAATTATTCCATACCAAAGTAAATAGAATCCAGTTAATTGTCCTATTTTTAAATATTTGTATTTTCGAATTAAAAGCATGGCACAAAAACCAAAGAAACACCAAACTGATTCATAAAAGAATGTTGGTTGACGATAATCTCCAAGGATGTACATACCATTAATTATAAATTGAGGTATGCCTAGAGATTTTAAATCGGCTGCGGTAGTGATTGGTCCGTATGCTTCACTGTTGAAAAAATTTCCCCATCTTCCAATTGCTTGGGCAATGATTAATCCTACAACAATAATATCTAACATTTTCCAAATATTTACTTCATGTTTTTTACAATAGTAAATAATAAATAATAAACCAGCAATTATTCCACCATGAATGGCAAGTCCACCATTCCAAATTTCTAATATTTCTAGAGGATTCTCTAAATAATAGGGTAGATTGAATAATACATAATAAAGTCTGGCTCCAATAATTCCTAAAATTATTGCATTAAACGTTAAATTTACTAAGAAATCTTCATCGATTCCTCTTTTTTTGGATTCTTTGTATATTACAAAACAAGCTACTAGCATTCCTAAAAATATAAAAATAGAATACCAGTATATCTGAACTACCCCTAAATCTAACGCTACTTTATCCATACTTTACCTCTTACCTTATAATATTTTCTTTAAGAACTGTCCTGTATAGGATTCTTTTACTTTTGCTACTTCTTCTGGAGTACCGGTTGCGACAATATGTCCTCCTTCATCTCCACCTTCTGGTCCTAAATCAATAATATAGTCTGCAACTTTGATTACATCTAAATTGTGTTCAATCACAACCACTGTATCTTTATTATCTACTATTTTCTGTAAAATTGCAAGTAAACGCTTGATATCGTCGGTATGTAGTCCCGTGGTTGGTTCGTCTAGGACAAACAAGGTCTTTCCTGTTGCCTTCTTTTGTAATTCCTTTGCAAGTTTAACACGCTCTGCTTCTCCTCCAGATAAAGTTGGTGCTGGCTGTCCTAATTTAATATACCCTAGTCCTACATCTTCTAATACTTGTAGTTTGTTTTTTATTTTTGGTACGTTTGAGAAAAATTCTAATGCTTCTGATACTCTCATATCTAGTACTTCTGCAATGTTTTTCCCTTTATACTTTATGTTTAAAGTTTCACGATTATATCTTGTTCCATGACACACTTCACAAGGAACATAAACGTCTGGTAGAAAGTGCATTTCTATCTTCTTTACTCCATCTCCACGACAAGCTTCACAGCGTCCTCCTTTCACATTAAATGAGAACCTGTTTTTTTCAAAGCCATACATTTTAGCCTCTTTGGTAGTCGTAAATAAGGTACGAATATCATCAAATACGCCAGTATATGTTGCGGGATTTGATCTTGGAGTTCTACCGATTGGATTTTGAGAAATTGCAACAATTTTATCAATGTTGTCCAAGCCCAGAATCTTTTTGTGTTTTCCTGGTTTTTCTTTTGAATGATAAATCTTGGAAGCTACAGCCTTACAAAGTATTTCATTTACTAAACTACTCTTTCCACTTCCGGATACTCCTGTTACACAAGTGAAAGTTCCTAGCGGAATATCTACATCTATATTTTTTAGGTTGTGCTCGGCAGCTCCTTTTATTTTTAAGAATTTTTTATTGCCTTTTCTTCTTGTTTTTGGAATTTCAATACATTTCTTTCCGCTTAAATATTGTCCCGTTAAACTATTTTCATTTTTCATAACTTCTTCTGGAGTTCCAGCCGCTACTATTCTTCCACCATGATCCCCTGCACCCGGTCCAATGTCTACTAGATAATCACAAGCTAACATGGTGTCTGTATCATGTTCTACAACAATTAAAGTGTTTCCTAAATCTCTCATTTCTAACATGGAATTAATTAACTTTTCATTATCTCTTTGATGAAGTCCGATACTTGGTTCATCCAAGACATATAATACACCAGTTAAGTGCGAACCAATTTGTGTTGCTAAACGGATACGTTGAGCTTCTCCTCCTGATAAAGTTCCTGCACTTCTACTTAGAGTTAAATATTCTAGTCCAACGTTTGCTAAAAAATGTAGGCGATCTTGAACTTCTTTGATTACTAACTTTGCAATTTCTTTCTTTTCTTCCGATAGCTTTAGGTTATCAAAGAAAGGAATTAGTTCTTTAATACTCATCTGAGTTACTTCATAAATATTTTTTCCATTTATTTTTACAGATAGCACATCGTCAGTAAGACGTGCTCCGTGACAAGTTTCACAAGTGTGCTCTACCATATAATTTTCTAACCATTCTCTAATCCAAGTAGAACTCGTTTCCATGTATCTTCTTTCTAAGTTGTTAATAATACCTTCATAGAAATCTCTGCTATTGTACTTATTTCCACTTTTGGAAGAATAATGAAAATGAATTACTTCATCGGAACCGTAAAGAATCATATTTTGTTGTTTTTTCGTTAGAGATTTCCAAGGTTTTGTCATATCTATTTTATAATGCTTACAAACACATTCTAGTTTTTGATAATCTAATCCTTCTGGATCGTCTGTTAATGTTTTTATACATCCTTCCACAATAGATTTATCTTTGTCTGGAATAATTAAATCCTCATCAATTTTTGATTTTATTCCTAGTCCTTTACAATCTGGACAAGCTCCATATGGTGCATTAAAACTGAATATTCTTGGTTCTAACTCTGGTAGAGAAAATTCACAGTAAGGACAAGCAAATGATTCGGATAAAACGATTTCTTTTTTATTTTCTCCTAATACATCTATTACTACTTTTCCTTCTGCCAATTTAGTAGCAGATTCGATTGCTTCAAATAATCTTGATCTTATTCCTTCTTTAATAATTAGACGGTCTATTATTACATCTATTTTATGTTTTTTATTTTTATCTAGTGTAATATCCTCCGATAAATCCATCATCTCATCATCCACACGAACTCGAATATAACCTTCTTTACGTAGACTTTCTAATAAATCTTTCTGGGTACCTTTTTCACCATGAACAACAGGAGCCATAATAATTATTTTGGTTCCTTCTGGGTATTCTAGTAGTTTATTTGTCATTTCTTCTACACTTTGACTAGATATAGGAATATGATGATTTGGACAGTAAGGAACTCCGACACGAGCAAATATCAACCTTAAATAATCATAAATTTCTGTTACCGTACCAACGGTTGATCTAGGATTATTGTTTGTTGTTTTCTGATCAATACTAATTGCTGGGGATAACCCTTCAATACTATCGACATCTGGTTTTTCACTACCACCTAAGAATTGTCTGGCGTAAGCAGAAAGACTTTCCACATATCTTCTTTGACCTTCTGCATAAATTGTATCAAAAGCAAGACTACTCTTTCCGCTTCCGGATACTCCAGTCATAACCACTAATTTATTTTTGGGAATTTCTATATTTATATTTTTTAAATTATTTTCTCTTGCACCTTTCACAATAATTTTATCCATATACTTCACCTGCCACATATTATAACATAACTTTTCATTTTTTAATATTAACTTTGTGCATACTTATTTTATAGCAAGAAACATTTGTTCGTCAATCGAACAAAAGAAAAAAGAATGCTTATTATTCATTCTCTTTTTATCGTTGTTATTTTCTTTCTTTGAATGTACAAGACTGACATAGTTTTTCTTCTGGTTTTCGGTCTTGAAAAGATTTTTTTAACTTTTGATATCTTTCTTTATTTTGTATTTCTTCTATGGATTCTTTATAAATATTTCCTAAGTCTATTATACCATTACTATCTAGACAACAGGGTACCACGGTCCCATCTACTAATATTGCAATTTGTGTTTTTAAGGCATGACAATATCCACAACTTTTGTAACTTGTAATTTCTGGCCAAATAAATTCATTATCTTTATCCACATAAATTGTGGAAGAAATTTTTACATTGTTTTCAGTTTTTAGTTTATCCACCGTTTCTGGGGATAATTCGTAATATTTTTCTAGTTTTTCCACTGTTTTTGTGGACTTTTCATCTAATTTATTGTTTTGTAAGGTCCATAACCGATAAATAATCACAGTATCTGGGGATAATTTTTGTACGTTTTTAAATATTTCTTCTTCATAGTTTGGAATATTTTGTTCACAATGAAGAGAAAAATTGATTTTATGTAGAGCTTTACAGTCTTTTAATTTTTCTACTAATTTCGGAAATAGAGTTCCGTTTGTTGTTAAATTTACTTTTAGATTATATTTTTCCGCTAATTTTAAAAAGTCAATTATTTTAGGATGAAGTAATGGTTCTCCTTTCACATGTAGGTATATTACTTTAGTAACTTTCGAAACTTCTTCTAAAACATGTTCAAATTCCTCTTCTGTCATAAATCGTTTTTCTTTTTTCACCGGGGAACAAAAAGAACAATTTAAATTACAAGAATTTGTTATTTCGATATAGACTTTTTTATACTTATCCATTTTTCTTTTGTCCTTTTTTCTTTCCATATGGTCTAGCCTTTGTTCCTTCTCTGCCATCATAAAAATCTAGGTAATCATATACTGCCCACAGATATTCTTTCTTCCCATTCTGTTCTACTTGAGCTGTATAAAATCCATTTGGTGCTAGATAGATTCTGGTTGCGAAAGGAGTATCATGGTCTAAGTACGTACTAATGACGTCACAAAGTCTGTCTGATTTGATTCCATTCATAATAAAATGAACTCTTGATGGTGCATTTTCATCACATTTTAAAATTTCTTTTAGATCTTCACTTGTATATAATTTATCTTTTCTCTCTTCGTATTTTTCTGTATTTCCAGAGGTAAATATTTCTAAATCGTCTTTATTAAAAAACACCTTTAATTCGGAATCTTTTTGGGAAAGACTTTCTAATATTTTTAATGTTACATAGTGATCTAGGACTTTTAATTCTTCTTGTTTTATTAATTGGTAATCTTTTTTATCACCTACAAGATATTTATTTGCTTGATTCCAAGAAATTGGTGATACTTTAGTCCAATACTCTTCTGGATCAAAATCTAACAATATATCTTCTGGATAATCTCTTTCAATAAATTTTGCTAGCAATTTTAAATCGTGTTCTGTTTGTCGGTGGAATATTTCATGCACTTTTTGTTTATTTTTTAATTCTTTTAATAATATATTATTATTCATATTAATTTCCTGCTTTCATTTCAAATAAGATATCACGTAATTCCATAGCACGTTCAAAGTCTAATGCTTTGGCTGCTTCTCTCATTTCTTCTTCAATGACATCTACTGTCTTCGCAAATTCTTTCTTGGTCATCTTCTTTGGTTTTTCTGAAGCTTTTTCATCCACATTACTGATTACTTCCCTGATTTCTTTTTTTATGGTTTGTGGAGTAATACCATGTTTTTTGTTAAATTCTTCTTGAATTTTCCTACGTCTTGCGGTTTCTTCTATTGTCTCTTTCATAGAGTCTGTAATTTTATCTCCGTACATAATGACATGTCCACTGGCATTTCTTGCACAACGTCCTACTGTTTGAATTAAGCTTCTAGTACTACGTAAGAATCCTTCTTTATCCGCATCTAATATCGCAATAAGGGATACTTCCGGAATATCAATTCCTTCTCTTAATAAGTTAATACCAACTACTACGTCATACTTTCCAACACGTAGGTCATGAATAATTTGAAGACGTTCTAATGTTTTTATTTCAGAATGAAGATACGCTACTTTGATATCTAATTCTTTTAGGTAATTTGTTAGTTCTTCTGACATACGAATCGTTAGTGTTGTTACTAAGACTCTTTCGTTCTTTTCAATTCTATCTTTAATTTCACCGACTAAGTCATCAATTTGTCCTTCAGTTTTTCTTACTTCGATTGTTGGATCTAATAGTCCTGTTGGACGAATAATTTGTTCTACAAATTTTCCTCCTGTATGTTCTAATTCTAAATCTCCAGGAGTAGCAGATACATAGATAGCTTGATTAATTTTTTTCTCAAATTCATCATATTTTAATGGCCTATTATCTAGAGCACTTGGTAGACGGAACCCATATTCCACAAGATTCATTTTTCTGGCTCTATCTCCGTTGTACATTCCTCTTACCTGAGGTAGTGTCACATGAGATTCATCTACTACTAATAAATAATCCTTGGGAAAGAAATCCATCAACGTTGTTGGTGTTTCTCCTTTTTTTCTTCCAGCCATTGGAGCAGAATAGTTTTCAATACCAGAACAAAATCCGGTTTCTTCTAACATTTCAATATCGTAGTTTGTTCTTTGTTCTAGACGCTCTGCTGCTAGTAGTTTATTATTGTCTTTTAATTCCTTTAATCTATCTTTTAATTCTTCTTTAATACGGACAATAGCAGCTTTTAATTTACCATCACTAACTACGAAGTGACTGGCCGGAAAAAGGCTAACATTCTTTTTATTAGATATAATTGCGCCTGTTAATGTATCAATTTCGCTAATTCTATCAATTTCGTTACCAAAGAATTCTACTCGGTACCCTGTTGTGTTTTGATAAGCAGGAATGATTTCTACAATATCTCCACGTACTCGGAATGTTCCACGTTTAAAATCCAAGTCATTTCGTTCATACATCATTTCTACTAACTTTGTTAATATTTCATTTCTTTCTACCTCTTCTCCTACCGATAGTGTCAACATTTTATTTCTATATTCCTCTACTTCTCCAATACCATAAATGCAGGAAACACTAGCAACCACAATAACATCATCTCGAGATAACAAACTACTAGTTGCTGCATGACGAAGTTCATCTATTTCATCATTAATAGAAGAATCTTTTTCAATATAAGTATCTGTTGAAGGAACATAGGCCTCTGGTTGGTAATAGTCGTAGTACGAAACAAAATATTCCACACGGTTTTCTGGAAACAACTCTTTAAGTTCTGAATAAAGTTGCCCAGCAAGGGTTTTATTGTGAGCTAAAACTAACGTAGGCTTGTTTACTTCTTTTATGACATTCGCGATTGTAAATGTTTTTCCGGTACCTGTTGCTCCTAGCAATACCTGTTCTTTCTTGCCTTCTTTAATGCCTTCTACTAATTCTTTAATCGCTTCCGGTTGATCTCCAGATGGTTTGAATTTTGACTCTAATTTAAACATTTTGACCTCCTTGTTATGAATTATGATTAAACAGAAAAATCGTATCTATTTGATATTTTCCAATACCATTTTTAATAATACTAGACCGTTTTTATTAACCTATTTTAACACTTATTTTTTCATAAAACAAGAAATGTAAAGAGGTGTCTTTGAGGTTTTCATCTGTATAACTTAGAAATATCTAAATTCCTATTTAAGTCCGATATAATTATGTTTCTGTTCTTTACCTTTTATAAGTCTTAATATAATGCTATAATAAATAATAATTAATTTATACGGTGGTAATAAAATGAAAAAATTCTATTATAGTAAAGAGGAAATGATTAAAGATGCAAAAGTAGACTCTGAAAAAGTATTGGTTGATTATAATTCTACTGTAAAAGAGAGCAAAAAGTCTAAGAAAAAAGTTGTATTTATTATTTTAATTGGTATTATTCTATTTAAAGTTATTATAGGAACTATTGAATTTAATAGTCCTTTTGAGTACTCTAAAAACAGATTATATAAAGTAACTGTAAATAAAACACCTATTACTGTTCAAGTTATTGATCATTATCGTACGGTTGTTGTTCCTTTTTTTCTTTATTTTAATGCATACCATAAGGATACCTTTCTTGGAGTAGATTCTGATAGTATATATTATCTTGTTCCTGAGGACAAAAAATATGTTCTTACTATAGAATCATATAGTTGCTACTCCAAAAACAAAGAGCGACAAATAGAGTGTCAGGTTGAAGATAATTTTTATGAAAGAAAGAATCATGATACTGTTTATACTAATCTATATATAAGAAAAAATGGAAAACCAGAAAAAGAGATGTATGATGGTAAGTTTATAAAGAACATTACGCCTTATATCAACGAAAAAGGAGTATATTATGTAAGAGTAGATGCGGAATATGAGAATGTATCCTCTAAATTAGAATTTTTTTTAAAGCAAAAATAAAAAATTATGAATATAGAAATTTTAAACATGAAAAAAAAGAAACTCTATGATAATAGTACCCGTCAAGTACTCACTAAATAAAAAGATTAATTTTATGAATATTTAAGTCTGTATTGTACAGGTG
>CALVRR010000016.1 GCA_944358705.1 uncultured Bacilli bacterium | reverse complement strand
TCTTCTGTAATTTTTCCATATCCTTTAATTTTATGAATCGCATTTTGCAAACGATCTCCTAAACTTTCAAACATATATAATCACCTAGCATCTATTATACAAAAAAATAAAAAACAAGTAAATGAAAAAACAGGTTTCCCTGTTTATTCTAACATATCATCCGGAGTAATCGTAACTAATGGAGGAGTAACTCCACTAGAAGCATTACTAGAATCCCCAAGAGAGGACTTTGGTTCAAATCCAGGAAAACCTGTAGAAGATGAAGGAACCTCTAAATTAGGAACAGCATCATTGCTAGAAGTTAAAGACGTATCATTAGAAGGTAAATCAGAAGATGGGAATCCTGGAATACCAAGGTCAGGTATTGGGGAATCAGCAGAAGATATTTCGCTCATACCCCTATTATTTTCCTGGAACTGCTGATTTACATCAGAAGAATCCACAATATCAACAAAAGGCTTAGGAGCTTCTTCCTCACTATCATCCATAGAAGGAATGGAAGAAATGTTATCGCTTGGAAGTTTTTGTTCAAAAGAAGTATCTGGCATATTTGCAGAAAAATTAGTATTCATAGTATTAGAAACAGGAGTAGAACTCATAGATACCTCTTGAGAAGGAATAGACCTTGTAGCATTTCCTCCATTTCCGTTCCAAACTGTAACAACATCACAGTTACCACTCCATGGTGCCGGATTAGGCATCTCTAATTTACAAATTAATGGTATTTTAAACGCCATACCAAATCCTAAACAAGTACCAGATTGTAATGTCTTTTGCTTTTCTACAATTTCGTCACTAATATTAGGAACCATTTTACGAATATAATCTACATCCGTAGGGTGATTCATCTTAAATATCAAGAAATTAGAACATTGAGAAATAACAGTATCAGAAAGTTCCACTGGTCTTTGAGAAATAAGTCCAAGTAAAACTCCATACTTACGTCCCTCTTTAGCGATACGTTCAAAGATATTATAACCAATCAAAAAGCGGTCAGTATCATTTTGAATATAACGGTGTGCCTCTTCAACAATAATATGAAAAGGAATACTAGCTCGGTCTTTTAATCCCTTAGCAAATTCAAAAACAAGTCTAGAATAAATCTTCGTAATAACTTTTGCAAAATCATCATCTACATCATCCAAATTAAAATTAACAAGTTGATATTTACGTCCATTATTAATAAGTAAAGAAGATAAATAATTTTCTAAAGAAATATACTCAGAAACATCAAAGAACTTAGCATATTCACCAACTATTAAAGCATGCAAACGTACTTTAATAGTAACCGCATCTCCATAAGTATTCTCATTTCTTAACCAACCTTCACTAATCAAAGTAAAGTTAAGAGCTTTCTCTAAAGTATCTAAAGTGTAGAAAACACCACCTTGAGGTTCATAATTATCATATTCATTTTTTATAAAAGAAGAAACGTATTCCGTAAGTAATACACTTTCTGAAAATTGTCCTTGAGAATCAATCAAGAAACACTCACGGAATTTTCTTGTATAACCAATTCCCTGTACAGGAGCCTCCAAATTAAATTGAGGAGTAGAACAACTAGCTAAAATAGAAAATATCTCATTTCTCTTATTAGGAGAGGTTTCATTGGTATAAAGAATAGTCATAATAGCTTTCGCAATCAAATGGTTTTTATAATTATTAGCATCCATATCTGTTTGAGAAAAAATAAGAGCCAATTTTAACATTCTTTCAATAATTGGTAACTGTGAATGATTCGTTGCTTGCAATAACAAAGCCAAATCACTAGCATTAAGTAACCAAATAGGAAGACGTAATTTCTCACCAATTCCATCCACTTCATTCGTACTAAAGAAACGATAGTGATAATTAGGATTAATAGAATTTAAATTATTAAAAGCATTATAATATTCACCAGAAGAATCAAAAAGTAAGATGTTTGCTTTATAAGGAAACAATCTTTGATCATGGAACATATTTTGAAAAAGACGAGATACTCCACAAGATTTACCACTACCACTATTACCAAAAATAGCAAAATGATTACTAAAGAAATTATTAACATCCAAATATACTGGGAAATCGTTGTAAAAAGGACTAACTCCAAATTTCATATACCCCTCTTTATCTTCTCCAACAATCATTGGTATCTCAGACTGATCAATAACACGAATAGACGCATCCAAGGCAGGTTTACGAATCGTACCACCAATTAATCTACCATTAACAATTTCTCCTAAAAACCTTGCTTTAACAATATCTTTATCTAAATCATCTACTTCTCCTAAAACTTTTTTATCCTTATCTTCAAAAATAAGATGCAAATTCATTAAATTAACTGTCAAATTATCTGCATCTTTTAAACGAATATTTGCAGAATGATCACTAATATAAACGATTCTATCAAACATAACTATCCCCTCTTTACACTTTACTATTCTAATATTGATTATACTAACAAACTATCTTTTTTTCAAGATAAAATACCAAGCATTTACAAAATAAAAGTAATATGATAAAATAGCAAGCATTACGGAGGGATAGGATGCAAAAAAATATAAAAGAATTAACTATACAGATGCTAGAAAATTTAAAAGAATATTACCAAAAAAAATCCAGAAAAATAATGAATCAAATTTCTATAGAAAACGATAATATAAGAAGACAACTAGATGAAAAAAGAACACCAAAAATAATACTAGGTCAAGAAGAAATAAAAGAAAGAGTAACCAAATATTTATACTCTACAGATATCTCCGATATTAGTTTTCTAAACTATAATATGAGAATAGAAAAAAGTTTTAATAATAAAGGACGCATCCATGACACACAATTACCTTTTTTTGATGAAGAGATGAAAAATTTAATTCAAAGTTATGGAATTAATAATGAACGAGAGTTATTTTTTACAATGATAGATTATCAATGTAAGAAAAAAGACCACCCTATAATGCAAGATGAAAATTTTATAATAGCTTGGAACAAAGCCAATACCCTAGGCCATTTAGATAAAATCTTTCAAAACGAACAAAATCGTCTAGATTATCAAGGTACTTATGCAGCTTTTCAATATGTAAAAAAACATATATGGGAAAGTCTATCAATCAACACAGAGGAAAAAGAAGAAGAATTAGTATGGAAAAACTTTGATCAGAAAAAAATATTAGTAACAGAAAACTTAGCCCCTATCGCCGCTTATGTACTAATACATAGAAACCAAATTCCAAAGGCTAGAGTATTCATAAATAATGGTGGTTTATCAAGAACGGCACAAAAGAAAAAAGGAAGTCCACCTACTTATGTTCAAGAAAGATTTATTGACGCAATTGCTTTTGGAACAACCCTAGAAAAGTTACAACAACAAAACTACGAAGATAGTAAACAATTAATATATTTACCAAAAAAATAGTATCTCAAAAGATACTATTTTTATATTAACTCTTCCAATTGTTTTCGAATCTCCAAATTATCAATATTTTGACATAAAATATCTAATTTATTTCTTTTTTCTAACAAATGTAACTTTTCTTCATATTCTTCCAATTTACTAGTAACAATATGCAATTGTCGAAAAATAGCATTACGACTAACCCCATAATTTTCAGCCATTTCTCCCAAACTTAAATTATGAAAATAATAATCTTCAAAATAGTTTCTCTGTTTTTCTGTTAATAATTTCTGGTATAAATCATATAATTCACCATAATGTACAAACTCTTCCATACTAAACTCCCACTTTAGTTAAAATATACATAATAAAATCCAACACTAATAAAAATATTCCAACAACAGAATAACAAACAGTCATCTTTTTTCTATGATAAATAATTTGATTATTATATGCCATAACAAGTAACGTAATCCCTAAAAACAATTGAAATGTATAAATCATAGAAGAATCAAAAATATACCAAACAAAAAGACCAAAAGTAAAAAAGGTTAAAAATAATTGGAAGTTAATAAAAATAAGGTTAAATTTAGTAACTGATGGCTTCTCTTGCTCAACAACTTTATCTTTCTTCTTAGAAACTATTTTATGATTGTTCGTTTTCTTTTTTTTTGCCATACTACACCATATCCTTAAACAGTCCATAAATATATTTTTCAATATCAAAGACTTGTAAATCTTCTTTTCTTTCCCCTAATCCAATAAATTTCACTGGTAAACCTAACTGTTCTTTAATAGCTAAGACAATACCCCCCTTAGCCGTACCATCTAATTTTGTTAATACAATTCCTGTAATATCGGTAATTTCTTGAAAAGCTTTTGCCTGACTAATTCCATTTTGTCCAGTAGTAGCATCAATAACAAGTAAAGTTTCATGAGGACCATCCTCAATAATTCCTTGAATAACTTTATTCATCTTTTCTAACTCTTTCATTAAATTAACTTTATTTTGTAAACGTCCTGCCGTATCAATCAAAACAACATCATAATCTTCTTCTTTTGCTTTTTGACATCCATCATAAACAACACTAGCAGGGTCACAACCTTCTTCTTTTCCGTAAAAATCAACACCTACTTTTTCACTCCATAAATGAAGTTGTTCAACAGCACCAGCACGGAAAGTATCTGCAGCAACAAGCAATACTTTTTTCCCTTCTTCCTTCATTTTCCAAGCAATTTTACCAATAGTAGTTGTTTTTCCAACCCCATTAACACCAACAAACAAAAGAACCGTAGGACCATTTTCTTGATATTTAATCTTACTAGATAAAACTTCATCTCCTACATAAATAATAAACAATTCATCCACAATAATTTCTTTTAATAATTCAGGATCACTAATTTTTTCTTTGGCTGCTCTATCTTTTAATCGATCAACAAAATCTATAACCGTATTAACACCAATATCAGCCATAATTAATATTTCTTCCAACTCATCAAAATAATCATCATTAATAGTACGATATTTATTAGTTAAGTTAGCAAGTTTCGATACAAATCCCTGTCTGGACTTACTAAGCCCCTTTTCATAAACTTTTACTTCTTCTACTACTTCATTTTCTTCTTTTTTTATATCAGAAGAAATATCTTTATTTCCCTGAAACATATTTTTTAATTTATTAAAAATACCCATAATAATCACCAACACTATTTTAACATAGAATAACACCCTTTACAACGAAGAAAAAATAGTGCTAAGCACTATCTTTGTGGAAAAGAGATAATATTAGATTTAACATATGGCTTACCTTCAACCTCTACAGTATTAGGAAATTTACCACGTAAACGAGAAACCAAACGCTCTCTTCTACTTTCATAAATACGTTCACAACTAGAAATAGCGTCACAAACATCCTCTAAATCCACTTGATCATGTTCATGAAAAGAAGCAAAAGCAAATGATTTTTCTAAAACAGAAAGAACTAAATGAGGATTATATTGCATATCATCATTAACTCTTCCCTTCTTATCCGTTCCTTGAATTAAAGTATCAAAAATTCTCATCTTCTCATCATTATTAAATGCAAACTCAACACCAGTCAATTCTTCATATCTTGAAATAGAACCATTCAAAATAGAATACAAAATATCATTTTCAGGTTCTTTCAAAGTAATGGTATCAAATCTTCTTCGAAAGGCATCATCCATAGCAAAATACTTTTGATATTCCTCCGTAGTAGTTGCTCCAATCATCTGAATATCTCCACGAGATAAATAAGGTTTTAACATATTCATAAAATCAAGACCATCACTACTAGAAGCTCCGGTTCCTTTTACTGTATGAATCTCATCCAAAAACAAAATAGTATTTTTATCTTCTCTAATTGCTTTCAATAAAGATTCTACTCTTTCTTCAAACTCTCCTCGATATTTCGCATCGGCAATAAGTTCTGAAGTATTAATCATTAAAATTCTCTTATCTAAAAGACATTCTGGAACCATACGATTTTGAATACGATAAGCAATACCTTCTACAAGAGCAGTTTTTCCCACTCCAGCAGGCCCTAACAAAATAAGTGATCTAGTAATCAAAGAAACAATAGCTTGATCTATCTCTTTTTCTCTACCAATCGCAGGATCCATCACAAAATCCTCATCGGTTAAATATTTACCATAATCTTTTAAAGGTTCTTTTGCTTTCGATATTCCCAAAAGTTTATTCATAAAGTCAGCGGCTTCTTCCTCACATTTTTTCTTAACCTCTGGATGTTCCGTAAGATATTCATCAACTTTTATATTTACTCTATCAATAAAATAACGTTCTACTAATTTAGAAGAAAAAATAGAATCTTTAGAAACTTTCGATATCACTTCAGATACAATAGATGAATTTCTTTCAGAATTGAACAAATCAACAACTAAAGCTTCCGGACTAACCAAGAAATAACGAGAAATTAATAATTTTTCCATCGGTGCAAAATACTTAGAATAACAAGAGTCAATACTTTCTTCATCCGCTTCCAAAACGGAATATCTATCAATATCTGGAAAACATTCCAAAACTTTCTCAAGAGTAATATTAAAATCACCAAACAATTCTTTCGCATCATTATCCGTAGTTAATACAGCCAAAAGCAAAGATAAACTTCTTTTATCCACATGATTTAACATATTGTTTTTTAACATATTGTTTTTTTCATCAAAATAAGAATCAAGTTCAGAAAGTGGACTACTACCAGTAAGAATATCTAATGGCATTCCTAAAAAACTGGGTTTAGAACTTATTTCCGACTTTTCAAAAGAAAGTGGTTGATTAACAATACCTGCATACCAATGAGCAGCCTCTCGCAAGATGTTATTAACTTCAGGCGTCATATTTCCTTTCATCTCATCATCCCCCATAACTGTGAACATATTATATAATAAAAATTCAAAAAAAGCAACAAAAATAAAGTAGACAAAAAATGAAAAATATAGTATAATTTCATAGTCAGCTTAACGAAACAAAAAGAAAGGAGTTTATATGGAAAAACCAAATGAAACAAAGATTATTGTTTTAGGTGGTCTCGGAGAAGTCGGAAAAAATATGTATTGTGTAATGCATAACGACGCAATTGTAATTATTGATGCCGGTGTTAGTTTCCCAGAAAGTGAACTTATGGGAGTAGATTATGTCTTACCAGATTTTACTTTTTTAAAGGAAAATGAAAAGAAAATTAAAGCTCTTTTAATTACCCATGGTCATGAAGATCATATTGGAGGAATACCTTTTTTATTACAAAGTATTAACATTCCTGCCATTTATGCACCAAACCATGCAAAAGAGTTAATCGCTGTAAAACTACAAGACAAAAATATTAGATATGATAATTTATTTGTATATACAGAAAACACAAAATTAAAATTTAAAGAAATTGAAGTAGAATTTTTTAGAATTACACACTCAATTCCAGACTCTCATGGTATAAGTATAAAAACACCAGATGGAAGAATTGTAACAACAGGAGATTATAAATTTGATCTTACTCCAATTGGTCCAATGGCAGATTTATATAAAATGGCATCCCTTGGAGAACAAGGAGTAGATATTTTAATCGGAGATTCAACTAATGCTTTAAATGAAGGATTTTCAACGAGTGAATCAGTTGTAGATGAAACCTTAGGAGAAATGTTTGACAAATGTAAAACTAACCGAATTATTATCGCAACATTCGCTTCGAATATCTACCGTGTAAAACATATTTTTGAAACTTGTTATAAACATAATAGAAAAATATGTGTCTTTGGTAGAAGTATGGAAAACAACATTAATATTTCAATTAACGGTGGATATATCAACCATAAAGAACTATTAATTACTCCAGAAGAAGCAAATAATCTAAAACCTGGGGAAGTAACAATTCTTTGTACCGGAAGCCAAGGAGAACCACTAGCAGCATTATCCAGAATATCAAATGGTACACACAAACAAATCAAATTAAGACCAGACGATGTCGTAATATTTTCATCAAGTGCCATTCCTGGAAATGCATTAAGTATTTCAAAAACAATCAATAAATTATATTTAAAGGGTGTAAAAGTATATACCAATAGTTCTCTTGCAGATTTACACACATCTGGACATGCTAATGAAGAAGAAATTAAATTAATGGTTCGATTAATAAAACCAAAATATCTAATGCCATTCCATGGCGACTATAGAATGCTAAAACGCCAGGCCGATATTGGAATTAGTTGTGGAATACCAAAAGAAAATACATTTATATTAAAAAATGGAGATAGTTTGATTTTAAAAGATCACGTAATAACCAAGGGAGAAAGCATGCCAGGAGCTGACGTCTATGTAGATGGTAATAGAATTGGTGAAATTGGTGGAGCCGTAATAAAAGATAGAAAAATTATGGCAAACGATGGTATCTTAGTAGTAATTATTAATGTAAATATGAAAAAAAGAGAACTATTAATTAAACCAAATATTACAACAAGAGGTTTTGTCTTAGTAAATGAAAATGAAGAATTAATTCATAAAATAGAAGACAAAGCAGAAACAATTATAAAATCCGAGTTAACAAATCCTAAAACAACATTTCAATCATTAAAAAGTGATATAACAGAAGAGTTATATCCATACATTAATGAATTAACTGGTAGAAAACCAATTATTCTACCAATCATATTAGATATAAAGAAAGAAAAATAGGCAAACGCCTATTTTTTTTGATATATTTTTTGAATAAGATTTAAGCCAATCTTAGGATAAAAATCCGGAACCTCACACAAATTTTTTAATTCCTCGGGAATACCACAAAAAGGACGAACAAAAGAACGAACCACAAATTGCTCTTTCCCACTTAACTCCACACTACGAAGAATATCTCCATATTTATCTAAATTTAATAAGTAAGGAAGAATGTCTTTATTTCCACCATAAGCATAATAACTTTTTATTTGATAAGAAAGAAAAGATAAATTAGATTTACTATCCAAATAATTAGAGTTTAAAAATGTTCTGAAATTATGATTTAAAATAAGTAAAGATCGATAAGCTTCATAAGAATACGTATTGTCTTGATAAATAATAGACTCTAAAATACAATTCATATCATATAAAGTATTTAAAAAACTATTATTATCTTTATCTAAAAATCTATAACTTTCATCAATTAACCATAAAAACTTATCTTGCATCGAATCCCTCCGAAAAAAAGGAAGCAACTATTTTGCTTCCTCTTGCGCTCTAGTTTCACGAACAACCGTAATTTTTATTGTTCCTGGATATTTCATATTCGCCTCAATTTGCTCTTTTACCTCTCTAGCAATTCGATGAGCTTCCAAATCATCCACTTCTTCTGGTTTAACAATAACACGTAATTCTCTTCCAGCTTGAACCGCATAAGATTTTTCTACTCCTGGAATATGATTTCCAACTTCCTCAAGTTGAGAAAGACGTTTAATATAATTTTCTAAAGAGTCATTTCTAGCTCCTGGACGAGAAGCAGATAAAGCATCAGCAATCGCAACAATACTAGCTATCACACTAGTAGGTGTAACATCACCATGATGAGATGCAATGGCATTAATAACAATAGGATCTTCATTATATTTTTTAGCAATATCAACACCAATATCTACATGACTACCCTCAACTTCATGATCAATTGACTTTCCTATATCATGCAACAAACCAGCTCTTTTTGCAATAGTCACATTTTCACCAAGTTCTCCAGCTAAAAGTCCAGATAAATGTGCAACTTCAATAGAATGTTGTAAAGCATTTTGACCATAACTAGTTCTAAAATAAAGTTTACCAATAAGTTCAATCAAAGCAGGGTCAAATTTAGTAAGCCCTAATTCAAAAGTAGCGTCTTGTCCATACTCAATAATTTGTTGTTTCATATCTTGACAAACCTTATCATAAAGTTCTTCGATTCTTGTTGGATGAATACGACCATCTTTAATCAAAGTTTCCAAAGTAACTCTAGCCGTTTCACGACGTAGAGGATCAAAACTAGATAAAACAACAGCCTCTGGAGTATCATCAATAATTAAATCCACTCCTGTAATTGCTTCAATCGTACGAATATTACGACCTTCACGTCCAATAATACGACCTTTCATTTCATCATTTGGCAAATCTACAACGGTAACTGTTTGTTCACTAGCAATATCTGCAGCATATTTTTGCATAGAAGTAACAATTAATTCTCGTGCCTTTCTATCTGCCATAAGTTTTGCTTCATTTTCACTTTCTCGAACAAACTCAGCAATTTCTTTACTCATGTTTTCTCTTACTTTGCTCATCACCATTTCTTTCGCTTTCTCTTTGCTGAAACCAGAAATTTTCTCCAACAAATCTAATTGTTCCCTCTTAATTTCATCCACTTTACTTTTTTCATTTTGGATTTCAAGTTGTCTTTCAGAAAGTTTTTCTTCACGTTCATCCAAAGAAGCTTCTCTTTTTTGATATAACTCATCACGTTTATCAATACTAGCTTCTCTTTGTAGTAATCTACTTTCAGATTCTTTGATTTCTTCTTTCTTCTCACGAATTTCCTTATCCAAATCCATCTTTAATTTATGCGCTTCTTCTTTTTGCTCTATAGCAGCATCTCTACGTAATTTTTCAATTTCTTTTTTTGCTTGTTCTATAAGTGCTGCAGCCTTCTTAGAAGCAACATTAACTCTGATACTATTTATAACAAACGCTATAAAAAGCCCTATAAGTAATCCAACTATTACAAGTAAAATGGAGAAAAAATAATTATCCATATATTCCCTCCATCTAGATTAAGTAAACACCTAAATCTAATTCTATTGTAGTTTCATTTCTAAGTAATGTCAAGAAAAAGAAAAGTTCACAATCAAAAGACGTGAACTGATTAACCAGCTTTACTATAACTATAAGCTCTTGCTTTTTCTATATTAGAAGAATCCATGCTTTGTTGTAAAAAATGAGCAGCTCTAAAATCATATTTAATAGCATCCATAACCATAGTATTCGACTGAATACTTGCTGATTCATCAACAATACGTTGATGAGTATTCGGTTGAGAAAAAACAAAATTAGAAGAATTCCTTATAATATCATCATAACTATCATTATCAAATTCTAGGATTTTATCAATCTGAATTTTATGAAAAAAAGAAGTTAAAATACTACGAACACGAACATCCGTAAATTTAGAATCACAAATCATATTGGACAAAATAGAAAAATTAAAAACCCCAGACTCTGGTTGAAAAAAAGATACCAAATTACCAGTAGAAAAACCAGATTTAAAAAAAGGAAACTGTGAATATTGAATATCTAATCGCATATGATATATTTCGTTAATAAAATTTCTTAAATCAAAATAACATAAATGACCTAATACTTCAACAATCATCGACTGTTCCTTATCAAAATAACACAATATAACATCTTGATCACTCATTATAATTTCTCCTTCTTTGTAACTATATACATAGTACTTAGAATTATGACAAAAGAAGATGTCATAATTTGTCGAATTTTGTCGAAAATTAATTTTTTTTCAAATAATTTTTAATAACCTCATAGTCAGAATACATTTCACGTCGATCTTCAATAGCCATATAAGTATCTCTTCCCTTACCTATTACAGCAACAACTTCTCCTTCCCGTGCATTTTCAAAAGCAGAATAAATCGCATCCTCTCTATTAAGAACAAATGTATATGGTTTCTCATCATGATTTCCAATCATCTGAAGAGCAATGGTCTTAGGATCTTCATATCTAGGATCATCCATAGTAAAAACGATATAATCTGCATATTCAAATAAAATATCACCAATGCGAGAACGTTTTTCTATCTCTCTTCCTCCAGCAGCACCAGTAACAACAATAACTCTAGAGTAATGATTTAAACTCTTAAGTAAATTTAAAATTCCATATTCAGTATGTGCATAATCTAATAAAATATCAAATCCCTTTGTCGTAGAAAATACCTCTCTCCTACCAGGAACAGAAGAAAAATGAACAAGAGAAGAAAGTAACATATGCATAGGAATAGAAAAGCTATTAGCAATTAATAACGCTAAAGTTACATTATATATATTATACCTACCAAAAAAAGGACTTTGAACACGATAGGTTTGATTGTTGTAAAGTAAAGAAAAAGCAACATTATCTTGACATTCTTTAACATCGCAAATGACACAATCATTGTCATCAGAAAAACCAAAACTAATTTTAGAGTTTACATCTAAAAGTTGACAATTCTGATCATCACCATTAATAAAAACTTTAGCAGTAGGAGTTTGTAAATTAGCTAGTTCAAATTTACAATTCCGATAATTTTCAAGAGTTTTATGAATATTCAAATGATCTTCTGTGATATTGGTATAAGCAATTACCTGAAATAAAATAGAGTGCACTCTGCGATGTAAAAGTGCTTCACTAGACACTTCCATTACAATAACTTTACATTTGTGTTGCTTGACAACAGAAAAATAATGATAAAGCTCTTCTACACATGGTGTCGTGTTCGTAGTAGAATAAACATCTTCACCACAATAAAGACCATTGGTACCAATATAAGCAGTTGGTATAAATTCATTAAGTAAATTTCTGGTAATGGTTGCAGTTGTCGTTTTCCCATCCGTACCAGTAATTCCAATAAAGATAAAATCACGACTAGAAACATCATAAAAAGCCTCACAAATAGAAATAAGTTCATCTTCTATATCAGAAACTACAATAGTAGGAATTGAAAATTCTCCCTCACGATCAACAACAACAGCAACCGCTCCACGACAAATAGCATCGTCAATAAAATCATAGTGATCAACATGATACCCCTTTGTAGCAACAAATAAATATCCCGGTTTTACTTTTCTAGAATCCGTAGTAATACCTAAAATATCAATATCATATTCACAGTCAATTAATTGATTCAACTTCTTCATATTACACCTCTATATATTTTATGAAAAAAAAGAAAAGACGGTTAATTTTCTTTTTCTTTTTTCCCTTTTTCATTATCATTCAAAGCAATATCATAGTATTGTCGTACTTTCTGTTCAATCTCATCACACAACTCTGGAGTATCTTTAAGAAGTAGTTTGACATTTTCTTTTCCTTGACCAAGTTTTTCCCCTTGATAAGAATACCAAGCACCCGTCTTTTCAACAATACCAGCTTCTACAGCCAAATCAATAACTTCTCCTTCATGAGAAACACCTTCTCCATACATAATATCAACAACAGCTGTTTTAAATGGAGGAGCAACTTTATTTTTAACAACTTTAATTGTTGTTTTATTACCAACAACACCATCCCCCATTTTTAATTGCTCATTACGACGGATATCAAGACGAATAGTAGAATAAAATTTTAAAGCTCGACCACCTGGAGTGGTTTCTGGATTACCAAACATCACTCCTACTTTTTCACGTAATTGGTTAATAAAAATAGCAATAGTATTAGTTTTATTAATCGTACCAGAAAGTTTTCTAAGTGCCTGTGACATTAAGCGTGCTTGAAGTCCAACATGAGAATCTCCCATTTCACCATCAATTTCTGCTTGTGGAACTAAAGCTGCAACAGAATCAATAACAACAATACTGATAGCCTGACTACGTACCAAGGCTTCACAAATTTCAAGAGCTTGTTCTCCAGTGTCTGGTTGTGAAAGTAAAAGCTCATCTACATTAACACCTAAACGGGCGGCATAAACAGGATCAAGAGCATGTTCTGCATCAATAAAAGCAGCTCTTCCTCCAGTCTTTTGCACTTCAGCAATAGCTTGTAAAGCAAAAGTCGTCTTACCACTAGACTCCGGTCCATAAATTTCAATAATTCTACCTCGTGGATAGCCACCAACACCTAGTGCAATGTCTAAAGACAAACATCCACTAGAAACAACATCAACTTTCATATGTTTACTATCCCCGAGTTTCATAATGGAACCTTTACCAAATTGTTTTTCTATATCATTTAATACTTGCTCCAAAGCTTTATCCTTGGAAACTTCTTTACTTGCACTTTTCATATTTCCTCCTATTGAATAAAAAGTATTTACAAATCAATTATATACTAAAAAAAAAGAAAAAGCAATACTTTTTCGAACAATTGTTTTATAACGAATTTTAATACCAAAAATAAAATTTTCTCTATAACAATAGAGAAAATTCAACTTATTTTTTATTATGAATTTGCAGTTTCTGTTTTTCCAAAAATTAAGGCCTTATTCATATTAAAATACTGAATTGCAGAAACTATAGATAAAATAGTAGCAATATATAATAATATTTCAGCAACATTAATATTAATAAATTCAAATGGAATATTATAGAAGAATGTAAGCGCAGTACCAACCATTAACGTAGCGGTTTTTAATTTACCAGATCCAATAGCAGCAACTACTCTACCACGACCAGCAGCTTCCATTTTAATAGCATTTACAACAATATCACGAAGAACTACTACAACAGGAATAATTTCATGGATAAATCCTTGAGCAGCTAAAATAATTAAAACACTATTTACTAAAGCTTTATCAGCAATAGCATCTAACATCTTACCAGTATTCGTAACTTGATTATTTTTTCTTGCTAAATATCCATCTACAAAATCTGTAAGACTAGCTACAATAAAAATTCCTCCAGCAATTAAATATTGCAATTCCATAGTTACTCCATTTACTCGAAAACTTGGAAATTGAATACCCACACTATAAAATGGGAAACATAATAAAATAATAAGCACTACAGTTAATATCAAACGTACTACTGTAATTTTAGTAGGTAAATTCATGTATATACTCCTTCCTTACCTCTATGGATAACTCTGTATCAACAACTGGTGCTCTATTAATACTACTAACAATAAAATAGATAACAACAAAAAGCAATGCTATCGCAATAGGAATCAAAACAAAAGGCCAAATCTGCTTCTTTTTCTTATGTACAATAGTGTAAGGAGACTTAATCTTTTTTTGTTCTTTTTCATCTAATTTACGTTGTGCTTCTTTTATATCATCTAAAGAAATTTTAGAAGTATGTTCAAATAAGAAGCCATTGAACTCATCCACAACTTTTTCTGGATCCAGTCCTAAATATTTTGCATATTGATGCACATACTGTTTTAGACTATAAACATCTTTAAAAGCCCGTACATTTCCATTTTCTATATTTTCAAGTTGAGATGTAGAAAGTCCTAAATCTTCTGCAGCTTCTTCCATACTAACACCATTATCTATTCTAGTATGCTTTAAATACTCTCCTAGCTCTTTCATAAAAACACCTCACTACATAATAAACAAATAATATAAATAAGCCATGTTCTGTTCCTGTTACCAGGCGACAAACATTTATCTACCAATATCTTGGTCCCTAACTCCATTCGTTTCTTTCGTTAGAGCTCCCCTACCAAATTTGGGTTTCTCGCTCGCGGGGTTTACCACGTTTCACTCTTTTGTTTCCAAAAGTATCGTCACTGCGGCACGTTATGGAATAAATCATATCAAAGACTTAGATTATCTTCCGCCGTTAGCAATAGCTACCTTAGGTTATTTTTTCCCTAAGCACGAACACTACAATCATCACAGACTGTGCGAGCATGGACTTTCCTCTAATATAAAAAAATATTAGCGTTTGTCTATATATTAATTGTCATTATCTTTGTTACTACCATATACCAACTTTTCAAGTTGAGAAAGACGCCTCAAAATATCTAAATTAGTAACCTCAGGAACTTCCACATTACTACGAGCAACTTCCATACTCATTTTTGAATTACGAAGTTCTTGTTTTAAGTTCATAATTTCACCTAATAAATCAGCCTTTTCTTTCTCCAAATTATTAATGATATTTAAGAACTGTTCATAGTCCCCAATAATAATATCAAGAAACTGGTCTACTTCTTTTAAGCGGTATCCACGAGTATCAATTTTAAACTCTTTCTCCAAAATATCCTGTGGCATAAGCGTAATCTTATTCTGATACATGTTATCACCAATCCCTTACAGTAATATTATGTCATTTATTAACTCTTTTGTCAATTATCTAGACGTCGTTTTATAGAGTTAAAAGTAACTCTTAATTTTGCATCTTTAGTCTTCCAAGAAAGCATAGTAAGAAGACGTATCACTTCGAAATTATTCATAGTATCACCTAAAAAAATAATACAAGAAAAAATAAGAAATAGCACGCCCTTCGACAAAACATCTCAAAATTAGACAAAAAAACAACTTGATAGAAAAATAACAATAAACATATAATAATAGCAAGGAGGAAAAAATGACTAATCACATAAAAGAAATTATATATAACATGGCAATAGAAGAACACAACATATAGATATTACATAACCAAGAATTAATACCACTATACGAACCCGATCAAGAAAGATTAGATAAAGTAGCAATAACCGGGGAAAATTTTAAACAAGTAACAAGAGATTTAGATAAACCATACGAAGAGACAAAAGAAGAATACAAAAATACACTAATAACATCTATAAACGCAATGTATAACATAGTAATAGAGTTAAAACCAGATGATATCTTAGGCTTATCAACAGAAGAACTTAAAAATGCCTTAGCAAAGAGTGAACATGAAAGAAGAAAATCTTGGTTTGAATATCAACCAGGAAATGAAAAAGCTACCTTCAGCAAAGACAGCTATGAAAAATATTGGCCAGAAGAAATGCAAACACCCTTTAGTAAATTAAGTTTAGGATTACAATATTGGGATTTAGAAGAAGTTAGAAAAAGATTTTCATTTATATATGCTGCTTGTGATAAAAGAAAAATAACACCAACACAAGAAGACTATTTTGCTACTATTTTAAATGAATTGAGTTTAATGATGGAAATGAGAAATCCAGATACAAACTATAATATGTACAATAGATTTGAACAGGATTTAATTTCCCCAGGAAAAGAAAAATTTGAAAAAAGCAAGAACAAAAAGACGAATTAATCAAAAAGATTGGTCTTTTTTATTGTTTATAATATATTTCAAAAGTTATAATTTTATGATGCAAAAATATAGAAAAAATAGAAAACATATAGTATAATACAAAATAGGTGATGAGATGAACTATCCAAATGGAATTAAAAAGCAAGAAAATACATCCCCAATCACATATAGAAATCGAGGAATGTCATTAGAAAGCGATATTAATGAATCCAATGAATATTATAGGGAAATAGACAAAGCCTACATATATAAAAAACCAACGCCAGTAAAAATTGTAAAAGTAAACTACCCATCAAGAGATAAGGCTGTAATAACAGAAGCTTATTATACAATTCCATCAACTACTGACTACAATGGTTTATATAAAGGAAAATATATTGACTTTGAAGCAAAAGAGACAAAAAATAAAACAGCTTTCCCACTCGCTAATATTCACTCACACCAAATAAAGCATATAAAAAATATATATAACCATCAAGGAATTGTTTTTTTAATTGTCAGATTCATACACTATAATGAAACTTATCTATTACTAGGTAAAGATTTTTTAGAATTTATAGAAAAAGAAAGTAGAAAATCAATTCCCTATTCTTTTTTTCAACAAAAGGGTTATTTAATAAAAGATGGTTATAGACCAAGAATCGACTATTTAAAAATAGTAGATACAATTATTGGAGGTATATAAAATGCAAAAAAAAGTAATAAAAAGGAAAAGCACTCCTAAAAGAAGCAAAAGTAGTAAAAGTAGTAATACAAAAGAATACAACATGAAAAGAAAATCTCAAACGCACACTACTCGTAGCAAAAGCAAAAAAGATAATAAAAATATTTTAATTGCTTGCTGGATTGGTTTTGTAGTACTATTACTCCTATGTTATTTAAAACTAGGATTAGTCTTTACACTTTTCACTGCTCTTGGTATTGGAATCATTGTAGGAGTAGCACATTTATTAAGAAAAGTACAGAATGATAAAAAGAAGAAAAAAATCGTAAACATCATACTAATAATCATTCTAGGATTAGGTATATTATGTTTAGCTTTATTCTCTGCTTTCTTAATCTATATTACTGTCACAGCACCAGAATTTGATGCAAAGGATTTAGACAGTAAAGAAATGAGTATCTTCTATGACAAAGACGAAGAAAAAATTGCAGAAATAGGAGATGAACGAAGAGAAAAAATAACTTACGAAGAGCTTCCACAAGTGTTTATCGATGCCTTAATAGCAACAGAAGACTCTAGGTTCTTTGAACATAATGGTTTCGATGCACCAAGATTCCTAAAAGCCAGTGTGGGACAATTATTAGGTAATTCCGATGCTGGTGGAGCCTCTACCATCTCAATGCAAGTAATAAAAAATAAGATTACTTCAAAAAAAGATCAAGGAATCGAAGGAATTATACGTAAATTCACAGATATTTATTTAGCAGTATTTAAGTTAGAAAAAAATTATACAAAAGAACAAATTATTGAATTTTATGTAAATAACCATGGATTAGGTGGAATGATTTATGGTGTAGAAGAAGCAGCACAAACCTACTTTGGAAAAAGTGCAAGTGACTTAAACTTATCAGAAGCTGCCATTCTTGCTGGAATGTTCCAAGCACCAACTTATTATAAACCAGACGTAAATCCAGAAAATGCAGAAAAAAGAAGAGCAACCGTTCTATACTTAATGAGACGTCATGGATACATTACCAAAGAACAAGAAGAATTAGCAAATAGCATACCAGTAAAAGATTTAATTGTAGAACAAACGGCATCTTCAGATCCATATCAAGGATATATTGATACCGTAAAAGATGAACTTGAAGATAAATATGGAATAGACCCTACCAAAACGCCTGTAGAAGTTTATACAAATCTAGACAAAGATAAACAAGAAGCAGTCAATTCCGTATTAAATGGTGAAAACTACACTTGGATTGATGACAAAGTACAAGCAGGTGTTACAGTACTAGACTCTGAAACTGGTAAAATATTAGCTGTAGGTGCAGGTAGAAATAGACCAGCTGGAGGTCTAAATTATGCAACAAAGATTAAACGTCAACCAGGTTCCACAGCAAAACCATTATTTGATTATGGTCCAGGAATAGAATACAATAACTGGTCAACATATACATTATTTGATGATTCACCTTATACATACACAGGTGGACGCCCAATTAAAAACTGGGATAATGGATACTTTGGAACAATCACGCTTAGAAGAGCATTATCAACATCACGTAATATCCCAGCATTAAAAGCATTCCAACAAGTAGATAATAAAAAAATAATAGAATTTGTAGAAAATTTAGGAATAAAACCAGAAATTGAAAATGGAAAGATTCATGAAGCCCATTCAATTGGAGCATTTAGTCCTGGTGTTTCTACAAAAGATATGGCAGCTGCATATGCCGCATTCTCTAATGGTGGATATTACAATGAACCACATACCATCGAAAAAATTGTCTATCGCGATACTGGAGAAGTAGTAGAATTCGATGGAGAAAAGAAAAAAGTAATGTCTGATGCAACTGCATTTATGATTTCTGATGTATTACAAGATGTAGCATTAACCGGAGGAACACCAACCAATGTAGCAGCAAAAACCGGAACAACCAACTATGATTCCGAATATATGGAAAAACATAATATGCCAGGAGATGCCATCAGAGATTCCTGGGTAGTCGGATACTCTACAAAAACAGTAATTGCTTTATGGTATGGATATGAAGAAAACGATACCACTGGAAGATATGTATTGCATAACATTCCAGCAACCATTGCCAAAGATAGAATCTTTAATGCCTTAATAAGTGCTGGAGCTATGGAATCAAATAGAAGTGCCTTTAAACAACCATCAAGCGTTGTAAAACTTGGAATTATCGCAGGATCAAATCCTCCAATCGTAGCCGGAGCTGGCTATACAGGAAATGTCGTATATGAATATTTCAAAAAAGGACATGAACCAGAGGAAACAGATTTATCAAGTGTAAAACTTGCAAAACCTGGAAACTTCAGAGTGTCTTATGACGAAGCAAGCGGTAAAGTTACTCTATCATGGTCTGCTGTAAATCCTGGAGATAACGAAGGATTAGGAACATTCGGATATAATATCTATCTAGGATCAACGTTAATAGGGTTTACAGAAAACACAAGTTATACTTACACCTTAGGAAACTCTTCTCCTTATGGAACTTATAAAGTAGTAGCGACCTATAAAGGCTACAGTGGTCTACAAGGAACACCTGCTACCTACACCCTAGAAGAACCTGAGGAACCAGAAGAGCCAGAAGAACCAACAGACCCATACGAAGAACAGAAAAAAGAATGTGAATCTTCCGGTGGTAGCTGGGATAGTACAAATAATAGCTGTACACCACCACCAGATAGTGGAGATACTCCAACAAATCCATAAAAAAGAAGAATCAATCAAGATTCTTCTTTTTTTCACGACAAAATTCTTTAAGTGGACACTCTGTACATAAAGGCCTCATCGCCTTACAATAATATCTTCCAAAAAGAACCATTTGCAAATGAAATTTTGCCCATCGATCTCTTGGAATCTTTTTCATTAGTTTTCGTTCTACATCACTAACAGAATCCTTTTGATAAGCAAGTTTTAATCGCTTAGAAACACGTTCCACATGCGTATCAACTGCAATAGCTGGATAATGATAAAATTCCGCTAAAAAAACATTAACTGTCTTTCTACCAACGCCAGGAAAACTCTCCAACACTTCTCGATCAGTAGGAACTTTCCCATCAAAGTCATCCACCAAACGAGTAGCAATTCCTTTCAAATATTTCGCTTTAATACGAAAAGAACCAACGGGACGAATAATTTCCTCTAAATCTTCTAATTTAGCATTTTTCAAATCTTCTAAAGTTGGATATTTAGAAAAAATAATTGGAGTTACCGAATTTACTCTTTTATCCGTAGACTGCGCACTAAGTACAACAGCCATCAATAACTGATAATCCGTTTGATAGAAAAGCTCACATCGAGGATCAGGAAACAAATAGTCTAAATAGTCAAGTAGCTTATTCGTCATCGTCAAACCAATCCCAATCTACAATATCTAAATCTATATTACTATCTGCTTCCTCTTCTTTCCTCTGAGCACGTTTTTTACGATGTTTCTCAACATCTTTTGCTGTCTTAATCCCTAATTTTCCCCATTCATAAAGAATTTTATCAATATATCGTAAATTCGATACCCCACTAAAAGTTGCTTCCTTTATAGCTTCTCGAATCAATTCTTCACTCATATCATTATCAATCCATGCTTTAATAATCTCATATTCAATAGGACTTAAAGTTCGACCAAATTCTTTCTCAATCACTTCAAAAATATTAGATTGATACTCTTTACTTTTTTCATTATTATCTTCCACCATAACAAGTGATAATTTCCGATAAAAACCATCAAGCAATACCACTTCTTCCATTAAACCTTTATCGTTTTTAACAACATCCACTTCGATTAGTTTTTTATCTGTTAACTTAGAAATATATTCCATGACCTTAGATAAATCAATATTTAACTCTTCTTGATATTTTGAAGGATCAAACAAACTTTTATCACCAAGCTGATACAAATACATTAAAAATACAAACTCCTCCAACGATATATTAAATTTCTTATATTGCTGTAAAAAGTAAAGAGGAATAACCAAATGACCCTGTTTAAAAATAGAAAGTAATTCTGCACTCTTCACCTTATCATCTCCTTAAATAATGCTTATATAATATCACAAAATACATAAGAAAAAAAGCTCCTAAGATATAGAAGCATAATTCTTCTGAATATAATCTAATATTTGTTCTTTAGTATTTGGCAAACGCCGATATAATACTTCCTTTTCAATAGCTTCATAAATGTCACTTAAATACTCTCCAGGTTCTTTATTTAAAGACTTCATAATCTCTTCACTAGAAACATCCAAATCTCCTCTAGCATGAATAACAAGACTATTATATGACTCTGTAATCTTTTTCTTATCTAAACCTTTCATTTCTCCTGCAACACTATTTACATAAAGACCATATTTATATAAAGCCATAGGATCAAGATTATTTAAAGTCATAACCGTTCGGATATCCTCCATCATCTCTTTTTCATTATTAGAAAATGGATAACAATCCTCCACATTTAAAACACTCCAAATACCAATAAGACTATCCGTATTTTCTACCTTAGATAAATTTTCTAGTTCCAAACTCTTATCCAAGTGGAATTGCAGCAACATATCAATACCTCGTTTTACATCTCCACTAACAAATATTTTATCTAATTCCTCTTTTTTTCTTTGATAAGATAACTCTTTTAATAACCCTCGATGTTTACGTATAGCATCGACTATCTCACCATCCAATTGAAAATCAAGAACCGTTGCAAAACGAATCGCTCTTAGAATTCTTAAAGCATCCTGCTCCAGTCTTTCATCCGCCTCTCCAACCGTTCGGATTAATTTGCGTTCCAAGTCATCCCTACCACCTAAAAAATCAATAATCTCTCCATTTTCATCAATACATATCGTATTAATAGTAAAATCCCTTCTAAGAAGATCTTGATATAAATCATCAATATATTGAATCTCTACAGGCTTACGATGATCCGCATAATTAAATTCCTTACGAAAGGTTGTAATTTCAAAACGGATTCCATACTTATTAACAATAACTGAACCATAATCTTCCGTAGGCAAGAAAGCATCCTCAAAAATACCTTTTATTTCCATTGGCGTAGCATTCGTAGCAATATCAATATCTTGAGAATCAATTCCTAACAAATAATCCCGAACAAACCCTCCAACAATATAAGCTTTATAATCATGAGAAGTAAATTTCTTCAATAGTTTTAAAGCATTTTCTAACATTATATCACCATCTATATTATATCATAAAAGTCAAAAAAAAGATGATTGAATCATCTTTTTATCAATGCAAATTAATCGTTTACAGCATCTTTTAAAGCAGAACCAGCCTTGAAAGTAACTGCATTTCTAGCAGCGATAGTAACTGTTTCACCAGTTCTAGGATTACGTCCTTCACGAGCTGCTCTCTTAGATACAGCAAATGTTCCAAAACCAACTAGTGGAACTTTGTCACCATTTGCTAAAGCATTACTAATTGCTTTAAAAGTAGCATCGATTGCTTTTGTAGCATCAGCTTTTGTTAATCCTGTTTCTTCAGCAACAGCTTCTACTAATTCAACTTTTTTCATTAATATATACCTCCCTAACAATATTGATTAAGCACCTTTATGCTTACATATAAAATTTATCATGTTTCCATACAAATTGCAAGAAATATCAACAAATTTTACTTACTTTTACGCAAGGACTCATCAATAGAAGTAAGTAAAGAAATAATATGCCCTATAGCATAAAAGAACAAACATCCTAGAAAAGATACAAACCAAAAAAACAACATCAAAGAAAAATTAAACTCTGTAGTAGTACAAGATCCGTACAAATTAGAACTAGTTCCACAAGCAGGAAATAAATTCCCTAAAATAATACCAAAGCAAAAACATACAAGAAATGTAACAATAGCAAATTTTTGATACCCATTAAAAGTATAATGAGATATCTCATTTGTAATATTTTTTATCTTAGGAAGATCTTGTTTTTCACGTTCAATTTCTTCAAACATATTCATAATTACTTATCCTCCTTACTTTTCTTTGTTTTACCCTTTTCTGTTTTTTTAGTCACCGTCTTAGAAGACTTCTTCGTTTTCTTCTTCTTAGAATCATCATCCGTTACTTCTTTAACAACACCTTCTACTTTATCTTGAATATCATCTACAACATCATCAAGACGCTCTTTCACTTCTTCTACTTTTTCTTTAATTTCTTCAATACTAGTAGTAGGATTAATTTTCTTTTCCTTATTATCTAAAAAGCACCCATACAAATATACATATCTAGCAAATAAAACCATATAGATAGCATCAAACAAAGCAAGTACAGTGCCATCAAAAGTTGTAGTAGCAATCAAATCAATAGCTAGAAGTAAAACAACTAATACAGTAATAGAATAAAAATAAGCATCATTTTTTATTTCATTAAATGGTGATTTTGTTAAATGAAATTCTCTCCATACTCTTGTTCTTCGAAAAAAAGTATGAAATAAATAAATAAACAAAACAAGATGCATAGCACAACTAATTAATGTTTCTAACGAAAAAGATTGAAATACAGTAAGAATAGAAGTAACACCAGTAATAAAATAAAGTAATATCAAAAATACATTTAAAAAATCAAAATAACGTTTTCCAATCTTCGTCTTTAAAGCAACAAAATAAACTAAAACAATTAAATAAACACTATTATGATTAATAATACTTCTTAATATTTCCTGGGTACTAAGATTATTATTAATAGCAAAAGATTGACTCAAAATAATAATAACCGCAATCAAAGTAATAATAACATTAGTAACAATCCCTGGATTATCATACCACTCAATTTCCGTTTTCTTTTTTTCCAATTCCATCTCTATCCTCCTAACTATTAGTATTATAGCATAATTATTAGAAGTTTTTGTGAAGATATGAATTTTTCTTTAAAATTTGACAATCCTATGATATAATACCAATGAATTGGAGGGGATAGTATGATACCTACCGTAGCATTAGTAGGAAGACCTAACGTTGGGAAATCTACTCTTTTTAACAAAATCGTAGGAAAAAAAATATCCATTATTGAAGACATTCCAGGAGTAACAAGAGATCGAATTTATCAGGAAGCATCCTACAACAACAAACGTTTCTATTTAATTGATACTGGTGGAATTGATGCCAGCAAAATGAAATTTAATGACGAAATAAAAATGCAAGCAGAAATCGCAATCAAAGAAGCAGACGTTGTAGTCTTTATTGTAGATGGAAAAGAAGGAATCACAAGCAATGATTTAATTGTAAGAGATTTACTTAGAAAAAGTAAAAAAGAAGTAATCGTAGCCATCAATAAAGTAGATAATAAGGAATCAGAAAATCATATTTATGACTTTTATGAATTAGGTTTTAATACCTATATCCCTATTAGTAGTATTCACAATACTGGATACATAGAATTGATGGATGAAATTACAAAAAACTTCAACGAAAGCGAAAAAAAGGAAGATAGCAGACTAAAGTTTTCAATTATTGGTAGACCAAATGTAGGAAAAAGTAGTCTAATGAATGCTTTATTAAACGAAGAGCGAGTAGTAGTATCTGATGTTGCTGGAACAACACGTGACTCTATCGATTCTGTATTAAAATATCACAACGAAGAATACATTTTAATTGATACAGCTGGAATGAGAAAAAAAGGACGTGTCTTTGAATCTGTTGAAAAGTATAGTCTATTTCGTTCTTTAAAAGCAATCGATCGAAGTGATATTTGCTTAGTGGTTATAAATGCAGAAGAAGGAATTAAAGAACACGACAAACACATTGCAGGATACGCTATTGAACGAGGAAAAGGTCTAATTTTTGTAGTAAACAAATGGGATACAGTAAAAGACAAAACCATTCCTGAATTTGAAAAAGAAATGAAAGCAGAATTTCAATTTGCAACCTATGCACCTATCGTATACCTTTCTGCTTTAACCAAAAAAAGAATTCATACTTTAATGCCAGAAATTATTAAAGTAGGAGAAAATATTAAACGAGAAATTCCAACAAACATTTTAAATAATGTGGTATTAGATGCTTATCAATTAAACATACCACCATCTTACAAAGGAAAAAGATTAAAAATATTTTTCACATCACAAACAGGAATAAAACCACCAAAATTCACCTTTCGTGTAAATAACAAAGGATTAATACATTTCTCTTATGAAAGATATTTAGAAAATAAATTAAGAGAAAATTTCGAGTTAGAAGGAACCCCTATTACACTACAATTTAAAAATAGAAATGGAGAAGAATAAAATGATACTAGGAAATAACCCAAACAATAACAGTAGTCAAACAAATGGATTTGTAAAACCACTAGGAAATCGCTTTGAAAACAACCAATTTATAAATAGAAATCAACAATTTCAAGAACAAATGCCACAACAAAAAAATGTCTTTACACAAGACATAAAAACAAAACAACATACCAATCCAGCAAATAATAATGAAATGTATGATAAAACATTATCATTATTACACGAAAGATTAGAACAAGGAAGCATTTCATTAGATGAATTCAACAAAAAATGTGAAGAATTAGGAAGAAAAAGACAAAATGAAAATCAACATTAAGTTGATTTTTTTTCTGTCCTAATTTTCTGATAAGGTTTTTCTTTTTGCTTATTATCCAATAAGAAATAATATAAAGACCCTTTAGTAATTGGAATACCCATACCATTTAATTCTTGAGTAGCATAATCTAAATTTTTAGAGTTATAAGAAACCTTAGCATCACCAAAATAAATATTTCCAGGATAAACCCTGCTAACTCTTCTCATCTCTTCTAACTTATTAACAGAAATAGGGACAAAAATATCGGGATACAAAGTCAAATATTTATTAATATTATCAGCTTCCCTCCTTCTAGCTATACTAGAAGCAATATCAGCAATAAAACGAGGAGAATAACCATATTTTTGATAATGTTTCACAAGATTATAAGGAACTTTTTGTTTATGACATTTAACCATTTCTTTACAGATATAATTACTGGCAACTGCCATAGCGTGAATAAAATTTCTACGTATATTAGCCGCTTTCTCATCAACAAGAATACTAACATCAGAATCTACATTTTCACACAACTTTCGATAGAATCTAAAATCATTTATAGAAATACCAGCGGAATGACAAAACTTACCAATGGTATTATCATCAGAATCAACAAACTTTCTCATAACATTTAAAGCTTTCTCACCATATAAATCAATATTTTCTTCCAATCTTTCTTTTGCTCTTTGCTTCGTAGACTCAATTAATTTTTCTCGCTGTTTTAAGCTAATAAGTTCACGCTTTTTCTCATATAAATCAGAAATATCAGACTCCTCACCCAAACTTCCAAGAAACATTTTTAATAATTTACGTTGTTTATCCTCAGAAATATGAAATTTTTCTTTTGCAGTTTGATAAAAATGAGCCATACTAGAAAAATCACTAGTAAAAAAGAGTAAAAGCAATTTATTAGCATTTTTAACATCTTCAATATATTTTTTCGTATCCGAAAAGCTCTTTTCTTCTTCTTCACGAATTTTAATTTCGTCAAATAACTGCTTTTTCATAACCAAGAGTTTTTCTTTTTCCTCTGGCATCTTAGAAATTGTAGAATCAATCATTTTTAAAGCTTGTTCAGGAAGATAATCCGCTTGATCAATATAACGTAATAAACTCATTTCAGTTTTCATAAAAAGACTCATATTTTTAACTTCATCAAAAGCAATGTCATCGATACGTTTTTGATAAATCTCACGATATTGAGCAAAAAACTCCTTCTTAGTTAATTTCTGAGACACAGAATATGGTAAAAACTTTTGAAAACTTTTCCAATAATCCTCCACTTTATCAAGTGTTAAACTTTTTAAAGAACTATGTACAAAATACAAATCTTTCTTTCTAAGAAGACGTTTATTATTCGCTTTAAATCTCTCACCTGAAAATAAAGAATTATGAAAATATGTAGGGTTTAACCAAGTACATAAGGAACCTACCTTCTGATGGTCTTCTTCTGGAACAAACTCAAGCAAAAAAGAATCTAAAGTATAATCAGAAAGCTTTGCCAATTGTTGAGCATAAGGCATACATCTTTGATAAGTATCCGTAGAAAAAATAGTTTCTCTTTCCCGCAAACTGTTCTTAGCCCTAGTAATATCCTCTTCTAATAATATTTTACCTGAATTTGTTTTCATCAACGCCTCATAAAAAGGAAGATATTGAGAAGAAATAGAATGTTGACAAAACAAATCAAACATATAAAAATCAAATTCTTTAGTTCCATGATATTTAAAAGGAGAAAAATCTATATCTAAAGAATTCATATACGAAGAAAAATCTTTAAAATTAAATTCAAATTTATTTTTCCTATACTCACGATATATGGAATAAATTTTATTGGAAAATTCCGAAGATACTCTTGGTAATAAGGAAGAATCAAGCTTCTTATCAAGTAATTGTTTCAAGTCTTCTTTTGGAAGAACTTGACCAGTTTCTTCGAATTTATAAAGAAAGGATAAAATTTGATCAAAAGTAAATAAGAAATCATCTTGATATAAATGCTCGAGTTGAGGTATGTGATAAAACTCATTAGCAAAATTTGTCTGTAAAAACAAAATTAATTCTGGAGTAATCTCAGGTTTATCGACCAAATCAAAAATTTCCTTGGTATATAAATATTTATTATTATACTTTTTAATATTCATATCTATAGATAGAAAATGAGAAAATACTTTGATTTTATTATCAAAATCATCAGAAAAAAAATCTATTTTTAAAATATTTTTAATAACAGAACTTTCCTTCTCAAATAATGGTAACACCGAATATTTCAATAACTGGCTTAATAATGTATAATCTTCCTCTAAAATAGTATAGTCTACATCTGTAGTAATCGTATCCAACCTCTTCAACATCAAAAAAACATCTCCATGAGCAAAAGCAAAATCAGCATCATGACCAGATATATTTTCTTCAAAATAACATAAATTATTACCAAGTAATTTACGTGTTAATTCCTGATAAGAATTCTTAGACCCAATCAAATAATAAATAATAGGTAAATATAGAAAATCTGGAATATCAGGATATTTATTATGCCTTAAATTCCATTTAATGGAAACAGACAGAGAAACCAATTCCTCATTATTCCTAAACCATGGAACAATACTAGAAAAATATTGATATACCATGGAAAACAAATCACTATCATCAAATTCAACCGGACTATAATCAATTAATAAATCATTAATCTCCTCTAATGAAATTTGTTTTTTAGTAATAACAGCTTCCACGTTAGAACGATCATCAGGAGAAATCTTATTTAAATAACCATCAATAGACTTAATCATTTTCATCTTTAAATATAATTCTAATGACTCAAAAAATTTATTTGTATAATAATTTTTTTCCATAGCATCATATCCCCCAATTAGTGCAAAAATTATATCATAACTATTAAAAAAAGTCAAAGAAGTGCATATACTACTATAGGAGGAAAAATATGTTTGGAGATAACTTTTTTAAACGTGTGGAAAACAAAACAAATGTAGATAAAAATACCATCCTTTCTTTAGCTAAAAAAATTCAAAATTCCGACATGAAAGACGAAAAAACCTTACGTGAAGTAATAAAAGAAATAAGTACCATGACAGGAAAAGAAGTATCCAAAGAAAAAGAAGATAAAATAATAAATGCTATTGTAAAAGACAATGTACCAAAAGATATAGATAAAATGTTCTAAATACCGTTAAGGTATTTTTCTTATATCAAAATTATGATAAAATGAAAAATAAGAAGGTGTAGAAATTATGTATTGTTTAAGATGTGGAAGTAAAGTAGAAGAAAATCAAGAATATTGTCCTCACTGTGGAGCAAACATAAAAGAAGAATTAGACCGTTATAATTATATTCCTAAAACAGAAGAAGAAAATACAAAGAAAGAAAAAGAAATAGAGAAAAAATTAAAGCCAAGTCACGAAGATCAATACCAATATAGTATAAAATACAGTTATGGTAATGATGAAGACTTAATAAAAGCCTATATTGGTAAGAATTATGAAAAATTTAAAAAAAATAAGTTTTCACTTCCAACGTTCTTCTTTGGACCCCTTTATTTTTTTTATAGAAAACTATATATTCTAGGGTTATTTTGGATCATTGCTATAGCAATATTTTGGCCAAATCCAATATTCTTAATTATGATAACTGTAGCTCTAGCAACAACATTCTCTAGCATATATGTAACAGAAGTAAAAAGACAAGTAAAAAAGATAAAACAAGAAAATAAAAATTTAGGAGATTCCGATCTATTAGAAAAATGCAGTAAAAAAGGAGGCATTAATCACCTTGTCTTCCTAGTAATAATACCAATAATATTAGTAGTCATTGGAACAATCAATTTCTTATTAAAAGAATATGAAGAAGAAAAACCACTAGCAAAAGAAGAAAACTATAAGATAGGAAATATTTCTTATACAATACCAAAAGGCTTTGTAAAATCAGAATATGAAACAGATACCTATAAATTTTACAGTTATATAAAAGATTTTGAATACTGTAGCGTTACCTTTGATATTAATAACTATGATTATTTATATGAAGAAGACTACACAATGGAAATGTATTTAAAAGAGCATCTAGAAAGTAGTTCCGAGGAAATAATTTCAACTCCACAAACTATAACAATAAATAATGAAATCTGGACACACATAAACAAATACGATGACTATGAAACAGAAGATATTTATATTCTAAAAAAGAATAATAAGTTCTATGAAATAAATACTAGTGCTGATATAGATTCTACTTCATGCAAAGAAAAATTTCAAAAAGTACTAAACTCTTTAACCTATAAAGAATGATAAAAATCGTTCTTTTTTTTTAGAATAAAACATAAAGTTAAATGTATAAGGAGAATGTGTATGGATAAACAAGAAATTATTAAAAACATTGCCCAGAGAAGTGGCGGAGATATTTACTTAGGTGTCGTTGGTGCAGTAAGAACTGGAAAATCAACATTTATAAAACGAATGGTAGAAACACTAATAGTTCCCCATATTGAAGATGAATATGAAAGGAAACGAGCTTTAGATGAAATTCCTCAGAGTGCAGCAGGAAAAACAATCATGACAACAGAACCAAAATTTGTTCCAAATAACACAGCAAAAATAAAAATTGACGACTTTACATGTAATATCAGACTAATCGACTGTGTAGGATACTTAATAGAAAAAGCCCAGGGAGCAACCGACGAAAACGGTCCAAGAATGGTAAAAACCCCATGGTATAATGAAGAAATACCATTTATAGAAGCCGCTGAAATTGGAACAGAAAAAGTAATTAAAGACCACTCAACAATTGGTATCGTAATAACAACCGATGGATCAATTGGAGAATTTGAAAGAGACGATTACATTGAAGCAGAAACAAGAGTAATAGAGGAGCTAAAAAGTATTGGGAAACCATTTATTGTAATTTTAAACTCAACACACCCTACACTACCAGAAACACAAAAATTAGCAGAATCATTAAAAGAACAACACCAAGTACCAGTACTACCAATTAGTATTGAAGCAATGAACGAAAAAGATATGTACGATATTCTAAGAGAAGCATTATACGAATTCCCTGTACTAGAAGTAAAAGTAAATATGCCAGAATGGATAACAATATTAAATCCAGATCATCCTGTAAAAGAAACTTACATAAATGCAATTAGAGAAAGCGTAATAGAAATTGATAAACTAAAAGATATTGAACATATCACAGAACATTTTCTAAATAATGAAATGATAGAAAAAGCATACCTTTCAGAAGTCGATCCAGCAACAGGAATTATTACAATAACACTAATAGCGCCAGCCAATCTATATAACCAAACATTAACTGACATAATTAAAATCGATGTAAAAAACAAAGCCGATTTATTAGCATTATTTCAAGAATTTAACACAGCAAAAAAAGAATATGATCAAATTAAATACGCTCTTAAAATGGTAAAACAAACCGGTTACGGAGTAGCTACTCCATCTATTGAGGATATGAAATTGGATAAACCTGAAATTGTAAAACAAGGACCAAGATATGGCGTAAAACTAAAAGCAGTAGCCCCATCAATTCATATGATTAGAGTAGATGTAGAGTCAACATTTGAACCAATAATAGGAAGCGAAGTTCAAAGCAAAGAACTAATCGATTATCTAACAAAAGATAAAGATAAAAATCCAAACGAAATTTGGAAAAGTGAAATATTTGGTCGTAGTCTAGATTCTATCGTTCAAGAAGGAATACAATCAAAAATTAATATGATGCCAGACAACATCAGATTAAAGCTCCAAACCACTTTAGGAAAAGTAGTAAACAAAGGAGCAAATAATATGATTACTATTGTATTATAAAACAATCCACAAATTCTGTGGATTGTTTATTATTTATAAGAAAGAAAATATTAATCCTGAATCGAAGAAACCAAAGACTTATATTCTTCAACAAGTAAATTCGTAGAAAACTGTATTTCATTATTTTCTACTTTCCAATCATCAGAATGCTTCTTTAAAAAAGAAAACACATCCAAACTAACATCATACACTTGATTCATACTCTCTTGACTTTCTAAAAAAGACGTCTTTAGTTTTAAAAGTTGATCATAAATACCATGTTCAAATATCATATCTTGAAATAAATCTTGATAATAAGTAGATAACTCTAACTCTTCACTATACTGATAAACTTTCGTTTTCTCACAAAAAGAAAGTAATTTCTTCATATCTTGATTAAATAATTTCTTTTCTTCTTTTACATAAGAAATACTTTGAGTAAATTCCTTACCATCCTTCGAATAATTAGAAACAGAAAGCAAAGACATTGTTTCATCACGCAAAGCATAACTCATCACTTTTTGATATTGTTGATAAAAATCATCCAAATACTTTTCAATGGCTTCTTCCAAAAGCAAATAATTTCCTTGAGAATTAGAAGAAAAAGATACTTCCTCTAAAAAATCTTGTTGTGCAATTTTTTCCACATTATAAATTAATTTCTCTTCTTGACTCTGTCGATAAATAGAAAAATATCCAAAAATAAGAACAAGAAATAAAATAAGGAAAAAAACGATATATATATAATTCTTTTTTTTCATAAAATTCACCACCAGATATTATAAAGCAAAAGCAAAAAAAAAGCAAAATTAACACTTTTGCCATCGTGACATTACCTGGTAAAGTTCCTTACCATATAAAATACTACCAAATTCAACAACAGATAAAAAATTATCCATATAATTCACATCACAATAAAAATAAGACCCATCAAAATAAATAGGTGCATTCTTAGGTAACACAAAAAAATCCTTCGTTTTAAAATATATTTTTTCATCAAAAAACACGAATACTCTAAGATCAAAAGAATCCTCATACTCAAATTCCTCTAACTGATATAAATCCAAAAACAGTCCTACTTTTTGATGAGCATAAACTTTTACTTTATAAAATCCCCGTAACATCAATTGATCTTTTAATTTCCATAATAAATTCTTTACCATAGAAATTAAACCATCCTTAGTAAATTCAACATTATGTAAATAAGTAATATTAAAAAAAATAAAAAACTGATGTAAACTAATCTTCTCGATTTTCATATATCCACCTATAGTAATATATGAAAAAAGTCTAATTAACATCACCGTTAATTAGACTTTCAATCTTTTTAATAACTTCTTTTACTCCTAATTTAGTAACACTAGAGAATACAACCAAATCATCTCCAACAACCAAATCTAAAGTATCCAAAATATCTTTTAAATTTTTTTGTTTTTTACTTCCACCAACCTTATCTGCTTTAGTCGCAATCACAGTTACTGGCAAATTATAATACTTTAAAAAATTATACATAAGTAAATCATCTTCCGTAGGTTTATGACGAAAATCAATTAATAAGAAAACACGTTTTAATACCTCTCGTTTTTCTAAATATTCTTCTATCATCATTCCAAACTTCGATTGTGTTTTCTTATCAACAGAGGCATAACCATAACCAGGAACATCAATCAAATAAAAACTATCATTCACAGAATAAAAATTTAATGTCTGTGTTTTTCCTGGTCTAGAAGATGTGTAAGCTAAATTTTTTCTAGATAAAATAGCATTAATAAAACTACTTTTTCCAACATTACTACGACCAACCAATAAAAATTCTGGTTTTCCTTCTTCTGGATATTGACTTCTCCTAGTAGCAATTATTTCCAAACTTGCATCTTTAATTACCATCGTCTTTCACCCCACTTTGATATTCTAATAAAAGTTGATCTAAATCATGCATAAGCTGCATAGCTTCCTCGAACGTTTTCACTCTAGCTCCAGAAGCATATTTATGTCCTCCACCATAATACTTTTCCGCAATTTGATTAATCACTGGACCTCTCGAACGAATAGAAATACGAATCTGATTATTTTTAACATCCTCAGTAATCGTAGCCCAGACAAAAACTTCTTTGATAAAGTTAAAATCATTAATCATATTACCAGCAGAAGCACTATCTACTCCAAGCTCTTGAATAACTTCATCCGTAATTTTAATATATCCTAACCCATTTTCTGTTACTACCATATTTAAAGAAATATAACCTTCTAATCGCACTTCATTTAAAGGCCTCATATACAATTTTTGATAGCTTTTAGTAATATCAAAAGGATACTTCTTCATAAAATAAGAAACTAAAGAAAAAAGTTCAGAAGTAGAGCTATCAAATAAGAAACGGTTAGAATCAGAAACAAGACCCATATACAACAATTCAGAAATATCAGAATTTGCAAGAAGTTTTGTTTGAACCAAAAACTTCATAATAATCTCACAAGTAGAAGATGCTTTGTCATCAATATATTCCAAATCCCCAAAAACTTCCACAAAAGGATGATGATCCATCTTAATAACATAAGAATATTTTGAGAAATCTACAGAATCTACTCGTTTTTTATCCGGAGTATCTAAAACAATTAATAAAGCATCTGAAAAACTTTCCAATCGATCCAACTTTCCCATAGAAACAAACTTAGCACTTCCTGTACCAATCGCAAATACTTTTTTCTCTGGAAAATTAAGTCTTAAAACATCACGAAGAGCAAGCTGACTACATAAAGCATCTGGATCCACTCCTACATGTCTAGCAATTACAATAGTATTATACTTCTTAATTGCTTTTAGTATTTTTTTATACATACGAATCTTCCTATCTATTAATCAAATCTAGCGTATCCCTAGCGATCATCAATTCTTCATCTGTTGGTATTACATAAACTTGAATAGAAGAATCCTCTGTACTAATTTTAACAACCTCTCCACGTTTATTATTTTTATCTAAGTCAATCTTAACACCTAAGCACGCTAATTCCTCACAAATCTGTCTACGTACAGGAATACTATTTTCTCCAACTCCTGCAGTAAACACAATAACATCGGCTCCTCCAAGCAATACATAATATTGAGCAATATAATCCACAACACGACGAACATATTTATCACGTGCAATAATCGCTTTTTCATCTTGCAAATCACATTTTTCTAAAATATCACGCATATCACTACTATATTCACTCATTCCAAAAAGTCCACTGCGTTTATTTAAATCATCCACAACTTCACTAGCATTTTTACCTTCTTGTTCCATTACATAAGGAATAATAGAAGGATCAATATCACCAGAACGAGTTCCCATCATAATACCAGCAAGTGGTGTAAATCCCATAGAAGTATCCACACACTTTCCGTCTTTTACAGCCGTAATAGAACCTCCATTACCAATATGACAACTAATTAAACGAAACTCTTCTTTACCTAAAAGTTTAGCTACCATTTTTGTAATATAACGATGAGAAGTTCCATGGAATCCATATTTACGAACTCCATAATTTTGATACCAAGAGTAAGGAACAGAATAAAGATATGTAGCTGGACTCATAGTCTGATGAAAAGCTGTATCAAACACCCCAACCATTGGTACCTCAGGCAATACTTCACGAAAAGCATTGATTCCTAAAATATTCGCTGGATTATGAAGTGGAGCAAAATCTTTAAACTTATCCAAATCAGAAACAACTTCATCATTAATAAGAACAGACTCACTGTACTTATCCTTACCATGTACTAATCGATGACCAACACCATCAATCTCATCCAAAGATTGGATAATTTCTAAATCAACCAACTTATCCAATAACACTTTAACGGCATCGGTATGATTCGTTAGTTCAATTTCTTGACTAACCTTCTCTCCACGGAACTTAATCGTATATTTACTTCCTTCAATACCAATACGTTCAAACAATCCACTAGCAATAACGCTTTCGTCATCCATATTAAATAAACTAAATTTTAAGGAACTACTTCCTGCATTAATAGAAATTATTTTCATAACATCCCTCTTTCCACAATCTATTACTATTATACTACAAGGTCCATAAATTTCAAAGGAAAAGAAGTGTCAAAAGACTAAAAATCAAGCTTACAACAACCAAAAACAACAATAAAAAACTAGTCGAAAAAGCAGCTTCTGACATATTAGAATTCTTTTGATATACCTTGACATTTCCTTGAGAATAAGTAGGTTCTTGTTGAAACTGAACAATATTTGCTTCCTGCATTACTGGAGGATGAACAGTTAGTGTAGAACCATCCGAAGAGGTAAACTGGTAATCATTACCATCATTTATTTTATTCATACTATCCGAATCCATACTAGCAATTAAAGAATTTTTAAGTTCTTCACATTCATCACTATTGCAATGCATATGAATAGGTTGAAAACCACTACCTTCTTTTCCAACATCAATAGATACAGAACCAGAATCAGCAGTAAGAACGATATCAGCACCAGAAATTCCTTGATCAACCAAGTTTTGACGATAAGTATTAATCACATCCAAAGCATCTTCTGGCGAAACATATCCGAAATCAACCGCATCGCTATCTACCTTTACATCCACAACTTCATTCGTATCTTCCGAAATAATATCACTAGCAACATCACTAGCTTCTTCTCCAATATTTTGAATAGAAACCTCTTCCCCAGCTAAACTAGCCAAATCCTCAATTTCCTGATTATCATAACTGTCTGTAATCACATCACCAGTTTCATTATCAATTAAAGTCTGATTACCAAAAGAATCTGTAGCAACCACTAGACCATTATCAACTGCATCAATAGCCTCTGTCAAAACTTGTCCCTGTTCCGAAAAAGAATGCTTTTTTTCTTTTTGATGAGTATAAGAATCATAAACTTCTGGATGTTCAATCATAAAATCAACTTGTTGATTTTGAATATCATTCGAAAGACCGTCTAAATAATCGATATCATTACGAGCATTATGTATAGAAGTAGCAATCATTTTCATCATAGAATCCTCAGAAATTAATCGATTCGTATTATAAACAACTAATTGAAAAGAATGATCTGAATTTAATTCAAACTTAACATTAACACCCGTATTCGCAAACAAAGCTATTAAACTATCGACTTCTGCCTGATGTCTTGCATCAACTTCCATAGAAAAAGATCCATCTTTATTATCATAAGAAAAAGAAATATCTTTACGACCGCAAACTTCTTCCAAATCCAAAGAAGACTTATCCGTATCAGAAATAAAAGCCTCTTCCGAAGGTTCTAAAAAATCTCCTTTACTAATTCTTTCTATCTCTGAAATTTCACTACTAATAAACTTATCCAAATAAATTCGAATAACACCATCAACTACCGTATCCAAGCTTCCAGCATATTCTATCTTATCAAGAATATCTTCAAGATCAATAGATATTCCTTTTTCTTGAAACAAGGAACTAAGGTAACTAGCTTTAGCACATACCATCGCTCTATCTTGACTAGTCATAAAACCACTCCAGTACTCTTACTATAATAAGTATACTAAAGGAAGAAATTAAAGTAAATGAAAAAAGCAAGAAACTTCTTGCTTAATCACCTATAAAATTAACGATATCGTAAACGTTTTACTGCCGGATTAGAAGAATTCTTATTAATATAAGAAACTTCTTTCCCTTGACCATCCGAATAAGAAAAACCAGAAAGATTTTCAAGAGAAGTAAATAAACTGTTATCCGTACAATCAATGTTTTCAAACGTAGCATAACTTCCATCCGGTAACTCAAGAGAACTAATAGAACAAAGCTCCATAGAAAGATTATCTCGATCTACATTAACAAAAGATAACTCTAAATCTGAATTATTAGAATCAACAGAAACATCATCAAAAGAAATATCTTGGGAATTCTCAGATAAATTAGAAAAAGAAAAGTTAGCTTCTTCTACTTTATCAGATAAGGAAACATCGATATCTAATAACTGATGATACTTAAAGTAATAATGCATATTAACTTCTCTAGCAGAAAATTCTGGCAAAGCATCTCCATAAAATCCACCATAAACATTAATATTAAGTATATTAGGAGTCTTCCCTACTTCTTCTAAATAAGAAATAACCTCAAGGTCTTCATTAGAAACTTCGATAGTAGAATATTCTAAATTCGTAGATTTTAAAAACTCTTTTAAACTATCATTAATGGAAACATTAGAAAAACAAAGAAAGTCAAAAGTATGTTCAAAAAAAGCTGTATAATCAAAATCATCTTGCATTGCTTGAAAATAAACATCAGAAATAGCGGATAAATCCACTTTAGAGAAATCAACTTCATCTCCAAGTCCGGACAAACTCAACATCGAAATAGGATGTACCTCGTTACTAAGTATCTGATTAAGTTTTTCATAATCTTCATCATTAAGTTTGTATTCAGAATTAGAAGAAATAACAGATAAAAAATAATTATCAGACTTTTCATCACGAAAAACAGAAAAAGTAAGACTATCATCTTCTCCTAATTCCTGAGCTAAAGAAAGCTTATCATACTCTTTTAAAGTATGATAAGCATCATAACACTGTGCAAGACTCATTCCAGCAAGGAATAGTAAAAAACCACTCCCTATTTTTTCATATTTTTTTAAGCCCTTATCAAAAGACATAATATCCCCCCCTTAAATAATCTTATTAACAACAAATATCGTAAGTATCTCTAGCAATCATCAACTCTTCATCTGTTCCTAAAACATACACTGGAATAGACGAATCCTCTTTAGATATAACGCCTTCAACTCCTTTACGTACAATTGTTGCATTATTTTTTTCTTCATCCAAAGTAACACCTAAAGAACGCAACTTTTTAATAACATTGGCACGAATGATTGGATCATTTTCTCCTCCACCAGCAGTGAAACAAATAGCATCAACACAACCATCCAATTTTACATAATATTTAGCAATATAATCAACAATTTTATTCGTATACATATCAATAGCTAAAACCACTTTTTGTTCATTAGCTTCATACGCACGATCAATATCACGTAAATCACTCATACCAGCAATTCCTTGCAATCCACTATCAAAATTAAGTTTCTTATCTACCCATTCCAAATTACGTTCTTCTTTTTCCATAATATAATGAATCATAGTATAATCAATATCTCCAGAACGAGTTCCCATCATAATACCAGCATTAGGTGTAAATCCCATAGAAGTATCAATAGATTTTCCTTCTTTTACAGCCGTAATACTACAACCACTACCAATATGACAAATAATCAAATTAGGATTTTTAGCCAAGGTATCTGTCATTTGTTCTGTAATAAACTTATGACTCAATCCATGAAAACCATATTTTCTAACATCATATTTTACATACCATTCATAAGGAACAGGATATAAATAAGTTGCCTCATCCATAGTCTGATGGAAAGCAGTATCAAAACAAGCGACATTTAAAGCATTAGGAATAGCCTCCATAAAAGCTCGAATTCCTTTTAATGCTGCTGGATTATGAAGTGGAGCTAATGGAGAAATTGCCTCTACTTCTAAAAGAACACGGTCATTAATCGCCGTAGATTTAGAATACTTGTTTCCACCATGAACAACACGATGTCCAACAGCTTCAATTTCATCCAAAGATGAAACTACTTTATATTCCAATAAATGTTCTAATAACAACTTAACAGCATCTTTATGATCCTTAAGTTCCACTAATGAAGAAAGCTTTTCTCCATTAACCTTTAAATTAAAGCAAGACCCTTCCAAGCCAATTCTTTCATATTGACCTTTCATAAGTAACTTTTCCTCTGGCATTTCATATAAACGAAATTTCAAAGTACTACTACCTGCATTTACTGATAATAATTTCATATTCTTCCCTCTCTTTTCCTTACTATAACAGACCAAAGAAAAAAAATCAACAAAAAAGATAGGCCTAAATTCGCCTATCTTGTAAGCTATATATAATCATTATTTGTTATTGTAGCTTCCACTAACTTGGTTCATTCCGTTTTGAACTAAACGTCTAGTAATTTCACCACCAACAGTACCATTAGCACGGCTAGTAGCATCTGGTCCTAAATTAACACCAAATTCGTTAGCTATTTCATATTTCATTTTATCAATAGCTTGTTTAGCACCAGGAACTCTCATTTTCATAGTAGAATTCTTTGCGTTATTCATTTCATTCACCTCCTACATTCATAGGTTGTGAA
>CALVRR010000015.1 GCA_944358705.1 uncultured Bacilli bacterium | reverse complement strand
ATGGTGTCCGCGAGGCGACTCGAACGCCTGACCGATCGCTTAGAAGGCGATTGCTCTATCCAGCTGAGCTACGCAGACATAACTTGCTGACAAGTAGAATTATACAATAAAATAAAAGGACTTTCAAGTCCTTTTTAGCATTTTCTACGAAAACTACTCCTTTACCAGCCCTTCTTCTCTAGAAATCTTCTCTACATACTTATCATTTACCTCAAACATAACCATAGAAACATCATAATTATCAAAAACAGAATAAGCAATACTGTAAAGTACTTCTTCTAAAACTTTATCATCACTATCAAATAAATAATCATTAAAATTTAAAAACAAAACATTTTCTTGTTCATAATAGCTTAAAAGTTCTACATTACTATGTAAAAAACTCATTAAATTAGACTCATAAATATAACTACTTGAAAGTTCATCAATAATAATTTTTATTTTATCACGATCATCATTTAAATATTTAGTAACAGGAACATAATACAATTCATCATTAATTTCAGACAAATAATAAACAACTACCTTAGAAATATCATTCCTAGATGTTATCTCATACTCCTTATTAATACCAATATCTTTCGTAATAGGATTATGAATTTCTTCATGAGTATTAGGATATTCCTTTAAAAGTTCCCCTTCCACCAAAATATTCACTTCTTCTATATCATCCAAATCTAAAATACTATAAACAATACCAGAAATAATCTGCTTTTCCTCATTTACTTTCATTTTTAAAAATTCCTTAGAAAAATCAACCGATATTTGTCTTTCTCCACATAAAACATTTAATACTTTCGTACCCTTAGGAATATAAGGAAAAAGGCCTTTAGGAAAATGATTTTCCTCTTGAATAGTTAACTGTTTTAATATCTCAGAAACTTTATCCTCAAGATTAGATCCTTCTAATAAAATCTTACTCTTTACCAAGTATCCATCAGAATTTAATAAATATAAATTATTCGTATAAAGTCCCGTAGCACTTTCAATTTCTAAATTTGTACGTAACGTATATGAATCATCCAAATTCGGCAAGGAATAAACAATTAATAAAACGAACATGGATAAAGTTGTAATAAAAATTTTTCGGATTGCTTTTGATTTTAGCATGATATCACCTAAAAAAGTATATGAAAAATCGTACTAAAATAGTACGATTTACAAAGATAACTCATTTAATTTTAATAATTCTACAACCGCTGCCGCTCTCCCGTTTACTCCCAGTTTTTGCATTGTGTTAGAGATATGATTACGAATTGTCTTTTCGCTGATATTTAATTTTTCAGCAATTTGTCGCGTAGTCATATTTTGAATTAATAATTCAAAAATTTCTTTTTCTCTAGCGGTTAATATTCCATTTGCCATATTCGCACCACCTAAAGTATTCTATGTAATGAAAATACTTTGTTGTATGCATATACCTAAGCTTTTTGGAACTTCACTGTAATATACATCTTCTCATCATATCCAGATTGAACCAACCGCATGATATTATTGGCAAGAGCATTATCATGTTTAGAGGAAACGCAGACAACAGAAACATCCGTATTATCGATTTTAACAAAAGAATCTAACTTAAACTCTTTCTTTATCTGTTTTTCTAATTCCTCTTCCCTACTTTGCAAAGTGTTCAAATATTTTAACTGCTCATAAGCATTATTCTTCTCCTCACTACTAATCGTATCACTAGTCAATTGTTCTTGTAAATCATCCATCATACCTTGCCGTTCTTCTTCTAAACTAACACGCATAGCGGTTAAAGAAGAAACTTCCTCCACTGTTTCCTTTACTTGTTCTTTTTTCTCTCCAGACTCTTCCGTATTTACAGCTTTCGTAAGCAAATCATTAGGCATAGTAATATAATATACACTAAGCACTAAAATCAAACTAAATAATGTTAAAAACCATAAATTTTGTTTATTAATCATACGACTCCTCCTCATTTCTATTAAAATATATGTGAAAAAAAAAAGAATATGAAGAAATTTCATAATTCTTTCCCATATTCGTACAAAACTTCATATCAACTTCCAATTCAGAACAAAAAATAACATTAGAATCTGCTTCATAAGTTTAAATCCAAGATATTTACTATCATAAATACCTAAAAGAAAGTAGTATCCCCTAATCTTCCATAATAGATTGAACAGCTTTCATAAGTCCAAGTTTACCATAGTCATAAGTAAGAGCCCCCTGCATATAAGCAATATATGGTTCTCTAATAGGACCATCACAAGAAAGTTCAATAGAAGACCCTTGCGTAAAAGAACCACTTGCCATCACTACTTGATCCGTATATCCTGGCATATCCCAAGCTTCAACAATCGCATTGGAATCAATCGGAGAACCTTGCTGAATCCCTCTAGTAAACTGGATTAACTTCTTCGCATCATGAAAAATAATATTTTGTACAATATCTACTCTCTCTTCTTGATACCTTGGTTCTACATCATAGCCTAACTTTTCCAAAACACGACTAGTAAGTACAGCCGTCTTTAATGCAGATGCAACAACACTAGGAGCCATAAAAATTCCTTGTAAAATTTGTTTATTAATACCAAGAGTAGGACCAACTTCAGCACCTTCTCCAGGTAAAGTTAATCTTTCTGCACACAAATCAATCAAATCTTTACGTCCAGCAATATAAGCACCATTAGGAGCAATTCCCCCACCAAGATTTTTAATTAACGATCCTACCATAATATCTGCACCAACTTCAGTAGGTTCCTTAAGTCCAACCATCTCACAATAACAATTATCTACCATTATAATAATGTTAGAATCAACCTCTTTTATCAAAGAAATTACTTTTTCAAGCTTTTCAATAGAAAGACTTTTTCTAGTAGAATATCCTTTACTTCTTTGAATTTCAATTACTTTTACCTTGTGACTTTCCAAATACTCTTTTATTTTATTATAATCAAAATCATCATTTACTAAATCAATTTGATCATACTCGATTCCAAAACTTTTTAAAGAACTTGGGTTATCTTTAATTCCAATAACCTCATCTAAAGTATCATAAGGTTTACCACTAATACTTAAAAGTAAGTCCCCTGGACGAAGCAAAGCAAAAAAGCACACATTAAGGGCATGGGACCCAGAGATAAACTGACTTCTTACAAGAGCACTTTCTGCTCCCAAGACATCACGAAAAACAGCTTCTATTCCATCACGACCTAAATCATTATAACCATACCCCGTTGTAGCATTAAAATGAGATTCTGTAATTTCATTCTTATGAAAACTAGATAATACTTTTAAACTATTAAAATAACAATCTTTCTCTATTTTCTGAAATTCTTCTTGACAATCTTTTTCTGCCTCATCAATAAGACGTATAACATCATTACTAATTCCTAACGTTTGATACATATTTATCACTCACTCTTCTTTCTTCTATAAAATCTCTTAAAATAGTAAAAGGTTTCACTGCACCTTCCAAAGTATAAGAATCATAATGTTTTATATTGTTTTCTGAAACAACAATAACACCAGCAGTATAACGTAATTCTCTTTTATTATGTCGAAACCATTGATATTGTGATTCATATATTTTTTCCCCTAAATAAACATAATGTTTTTATTTTCAACAGTATCTACTAAATAATTTAATTTAGCTAAATAACAAGCAAGCGTATATCCCATCTCCTGATCACAACCCTCAAAATCCAAATCATTATTATAAAGATATTCTAAAATCTTATTTCCATGTTCACCAGGAGATAAACCATCCACCATAAAAATTTTATCATTAGGGTTTGGAGAAACAATAATAAGTCCATTAACCATTAAATTTACCCCCGTCTACACGAATAATAGAATCATTAATATAACTAGCTTTAGAACTAGCTAAAAAAACTACTACTTTCGCAATCTCCTCAGGATCTGCAAAACGATGCAATAGTATTTTTTCTTCTTCTTCACGAATCTGTTCAATAGAAAGACCTTCACTCATATCCGTCTTTACCCATCCTGGACAAACACAATTAACAGAAATCGTAGGAGAAAATTCTCTAGCTAAATTATGGGTAAGAGAAATAACTCCTGCTTTCGATGCATCATAATCACAAGATTCTGGATAATAAGTATCAATCGCATTCGTAGATGAAATATTAATAATCTTTCCACTGCCACGATCTAACATAACTTTACCAACATACTTACTACACAAATAAGTACCAATTAAATTAACATCCAAAATTCTCCGAAAATATGAAACCGACTTATCAAGTAACAAACTATCCTTACAAACACCAGCATTATTCACTAAAATATCTATTTTACCAAAAACATCAACTGCTTGATTTACCATAGACTCTACTTCTTCTTCTTTAGAAACATCAGCTTTTAAACACAAAACATCAACATCATATTTTTCCTTTATTTTTTCAGCAACTCTCTCAGCCATCAAAGCATGTCGATTATAATTTAAAACAACATTAACACCAGCCTTAGCAAACTCTATAGCAATACTTTCCCCAATTCCACGACTAGCACCAGTAACTAAAGCAACAACATTAGACATAACATCACTCCTATGAATTTTTATTAGAAAAATCAACAAGATTATTTTGATTAATAAACGAATTAACCGTATCCTCATCTTGAATATCGGTAATATTATAAAGAACTTTTCCTTCTTCAATAACATAAAGAGCTGGAACAATAACTTCATAATCAATATCCAATTTTTCTAAAACATTAGAATAACTAGAAGAATGAATATCAAAATTATAATAAGAAATACCAAAACTATTTAACCTTTTTTCTATCATAGAAGAAGTATCTTCCTTTTTATCATCCGTAAATAGAACGACAAAACTTTCTTTATCATTCAGAAGAGAAATAACTTCATCCACATCATTCCCAAAACGATTAAAAATAAAAAGAAGCCCAAGTACTAATACAAACAGAAAAACAAACCCACACAAAAGAACTTTTTGCTTAATTTCACGTATTTCTTCATTCTTTTCCATAACAATTCCCCTTTTCTACTCCTATTATACCAAAAAATAAAAGAAGAACAAAAGAAAAGAGGCAAAATTGCCTCTACCTATGAGATGTTGTACCTTTTTGACTTGAATCTACATATCTTTGATGCCAAGATAAAAATAAAGAATCCCTATATACTCTATGCTCCTCCGGAACATATAAATTTTCTTTTCCCGTAGCCTCTAATGCCTGAGCAAAACTAACATTAGAAAGCTCTGGATTCTCTTTAGGTACGATATCCAAGGTATCTGGGTCGACAGTAAATCCTCCACCAATAGTTTTATAACTTGCTAAAAACTCTTCTTCACTCTGGTAACGATAAGGTAAAACATCTTGCATTTCAAAAACACTAGCAAGTTGAGTTAACATTTGTTTATCACGCACAGTAGTACCTGGAACCTTAATTCCATAACACTGGCGATGATTGGAATAAAAATATCTAGAATCAACTTCCATCAAATCACGAAATTTCTCCATATTTTTTTCAGACAAATCCATAAGTAAAACATAAAAATGATTATCTTGTAAATTGCTACACATAAAAGTTTCAATATTTTTATCCCATAATTCACTACATGCATCTAAACATCCAGGAATAATATACTCCTCTGGATTATTAACAACATATGGCAAATCTACATAACTATATTGATAAGAAGGAATATCAAATCCCTGTTCTTTTCCTCTTTCAACCATATACTAAACCCTCTCTACTTGAATCGCTACATCTTCCTCATTTAATTTATCATCAAAGGACATACTTTCATCTACAACCAACTTATCACCAAGTACTTCTCCCATAACATAATCATAATATTTATCTAACATTGCTTTAATGGCATCACTACCATGATAAGTAACAATAATATGATCAGTAATAACAAAGTCTGCTTCTTTTCTTAAACTTTGAACTTTACGAACAAACTCACGGGCAAGTCCTTCTAAAATTAACTCTTCTGTAAGTTCCGTATTAAGTACAACACAAGTACGATTATTGCTAGTAGAAGCATAACCATCTTTTTGTTTTAAAGAAATAAGTACCATATCATTAGTTAATGTAAAGTCGTCTCCTTCAAGATTAACAACCAATCCCTCATTTTGAAGTTTTTCAATTTGTTCACCAGTTAAATGATTTAAAATTTCACCAAGTAATTTTACTTTAGGTCCAAGTACTTTTCCTAATACTTTAAAATTAGGTTTTACAATATACTCAAGATATTCGCTCATATCTTCTCTGAATTCAACATTCTTAACATTTAATTCTTCGGTAATCACAGGAAGTAAATCACCAATAATCATCTCATCACTCTTAGGTAAGATTAAACTTGAAATTGGTTGACGTACTTTAATATTTGCTTCTTCTCTTGCAAATCTACCTAAAGAACAAACATCTCTTACTAAATCCATTCTCTCTTCTACTACTTCATTAATTAAATCTGTATTTTCTACTGGCATGTCAGCAAGATGTACAGAATCTTCTTCGGTTAATCTTTGATAAATCTCTTCGGTAATAAATGGTGTGATTGGAGCGCATAATTTACATAAAGCAACTAACACTTCATAAGTAGTTAAATAAACTGCCTTTTTAGATTCAGTCAACTCACTATCCCAGAATCTTCTACGATTACTACGAATATACCAATTAGACAAATCATCATTTAAGAATGGAACAATAAGTTTTGTAACTTTATTTAAATCATATTCTTGGTAAGCACTTTGTACATCACGAATTAATCGATTCAATTTAGATAAAATCCAACGATCAATTAATTCACGTTTTTCTACTGGAATATCATATTCTCTTGGATCGATATGATCCGCATTCGCATACATCTCAAAGAAGGAATAGGCATTTCTAAACGTTGAAATATATTTAGAATAAACTTCTTTTACTCCTTCTTCATCAAACTTTAATGGAGTCCATACAGGAGATGCATATAACATATAAAAACGAATAGTATCTGCACCATACTGCCTCATAATCTTAATTGGATCAATAATATTACCAGTAGACTTACTCATCTTTTTACCATGAGCATCTAACATCATATCATTAACAACAACATTCTTAAAACTACTCTTTCCACTAATTAAAGTAGATAAAACAATTAATACGTAAAACCATCCACGAGTTTGATCAACTCCCTCTGCAATAAAGTCTGCAGGAAATTGTGATTCAAATAATTCTTTATTTTCAAATGGATAATGAAATTGTGCATAAGGCATAGAACCAGAATCAAACCATACATCCATTACATCACTAACACGACTCATCTCCTTACCACATTTTGGACACTTGATATGAATACGATCAACATATGGACGATGAAGTTCTAGATTATCAACATCAACTTCTTCCATAGCTTTCTCTTTTAATTCAGCTCGAGAACCAATACTTTCAAAATGACCGCAATCACAAGTCCAAATTGGAAGTGGACATCCCCAGTAACGATTTCTAGAAATTCCCCAATCAATCATATTCTCTAACCAATTATGGAATCTCTTTTCACCAACATAATCTGGATACCAATTTACTGTCTTATTAGCTTCAATAATTTCATCTTTATAAGCCGTTGTTTTTACATACCAAGCAGGTTTTGCATAATAAATTAAAGGTTGTTTACATCTCCAACAATGTGGATAATCATGCACCATTTTTTGTTTCTTAAATAACTTATCATTTTCTTTTAACCATTTAATAATCGTAACTTCAAGTTCTGGATCTGTTACTAAAGTGCCTTCCCATGGACCAGTAGTATAACATCCATCTTTTCCAACTGGATTAACAAAAGTAATATCATTTTCTCTACAAACACGACTATCATCTTCACCAAAAGCTGGAGCCATATGAACAATACCAGTACCATCACTATCAGTAACATAATTATCAGCTAAAACTTCAAAAGCACGTCCTTCTACTTTAACAAAAGGCATTAATTGCTCATATTTAATTCCAACTAAGTCACTACCTTGATATTTTTCAATTACTTCATAATCTTCCCCTAAGACACTATCGGCTAAACTCTCACCAACAATAAAAGTATATCCACGAGAAGATACTTTAAGATAAGTAAGATCTGGATTCACACATAACGCTACATTAGCCATCAAAGTCCAAGGAGTCGTAGTCCATACTAAGAAATATTCTTCTTTGTCTACCACTTTAAATGGAACAATAACCGTATTAACACTAACTTCCTTATATCCTTGAGAAACTTCATGAGAAGCAAGTTCTGTACCACATCTAGGACAATATGGTAGAACTTTATTACCATGATAGATTAATCCTTTTTTATTAAGTTCATTAACAATCCACCATTCAGACTCAATATAATCATTACTACAAGTAACATATGGATGATCACAATCAATAAATTGCCCCATCATATCCGTAACTTTTCTAACTTCATCAATATTACTATCTGTTTCAACCTTACACTCTTCACAAAACTTTTCAATTCCAAGTTTTTCAATATCATTTTTATTCTTAAAACCTAATTTTTTTTCAACATTTACTTCAATTGGAAGACCATGTGTATCAAGGCCAATCTTTCTTAATACACGATATCCTGACATTGTCTTATACTTACAAAAAGCATCTTTAATAGTTTTTGCAAAAACATGATGAATTCCAGGTTTCGCATTCGCATAAATTGGTCCATCATAAAATACAAAATCAGGACTATCTTTACGATGTTCAATAGTCTTCGATAAAATATCTTTTTCTTTCCATTCTTTTACATAACTATCTTCAACCTCATGAATATTACCACTTTTTAATTTTCTAAATTCCATAACCATCCCTACTTTCTTTTGGCTTTATAAACCTTTTTATTTTTTTCTATACTAGAATCTAAAATTGCACCGCGTTTAATTTTATACTCAGCTTGATGAACTATATAACGAGCTCCTTCATAAATTGTTCCTAAAATATTATTAAAATAAAACATAACTTTTCCCATGATTTTCCTCCTAACCAATAATTACATAAGAATAATAAACAACAAATAATATCAAAAAGAAAATTCCTTCCTTTTTACTAATCTTATAATCTCTGAATGAAAATAAAAACAATAAAAATGCAGACACAAACATTGCAATCAAATCAATATAACTAAAGGCAATACGATTAATACCACCAAATACAGCTATAGGAAGACCAATAACAATACCTATATTAAAGATATTACTTCCTACTACATTACCAATCGCAATATCATACTCTCCTTTTTTCGTAGCCATAACAGAAGTGACTAATTCTGGTAGAGATGTTCCTAAAGCTATAATTGTTAAAGAAATCATTCTTTCACTAACACCAATCTCTTTAGCAATAAACGATGTACTATCAACAACAAAATTACTTCCAATAACAATAGCCACTAATCCAAAAATAGTAAAAAATATAGATTTTTTTAATGACATTTTCGGTGGTTCTTCATCAACGTCTATCTTTCTTCGCATCATAGAAATTAAATAATAAATAAATACTAAGAAAAATAATAGTAAAACAACACCATCACTTCTAGTAAAACTATTAGGTAAACTACTATCAAAGAAATGATCAGATAAAAGTACAGCAAATAAGGTAGTAATAAGTAAAGTAATAGGCAACTCTTTCTTTACCGTATTATTTTTAACAGTTAATGGATGGATTATTGCAGAAACTCCTAGAATTAATAAAATATTTAAGATATTACTACCAATAACATTTCCTAATACCATATCACCATTACCACTAAGCAAGGCTTTTACACTGACTGCAAATTCTGGTGCACTAGTACCAAAGGCAACAATAGTAAGACCAATCAACATCTTAGAAACCTTAAAATTTTGTGCTGTTGAACTAGCGCCATCAACAAACAAATCAGCACCTTTAATCAATACAACGAACCCTACTATTAATAAGATAATTTGTAATAACATAAAATTCCCCTCTCTAAAATTAAAAAAGCAACTCATCCAAAGGACGAATTGCTCGTGGTACCACCTTAGTTCATAGAAAACTCTATCTCGAATACTATAACGCGTTACCGTATTTATCTTATCCATAAATCGCAACTTGAAAGTGATCTAAATGCTTCTTCATAACTTGTTTTCACCAACCACAAGCTCTCTACTTACTCCAAAACACTCCGTCTTTCGCACATGCTTTCCAACTAAATATAACATATTTTTAAAAGAACTGCAAATATTTTATTTTGTATATTCTGCACCTTTTTCTTCTATAGTAACATTAGTATCTATTGAACTACCGTCTCTAGCTCTCTGAATAATTTCAACAATATCTTCATCAGTAAACTCTTCTTTAGATAAGTCCTCTTCTGTCAAATAAACAGAAATAGGTACTCGACTAACGATATCAATAGGAAAAATTCCTTTATCTTCATTATAACAACCTTCAGAGTCTTCTGGATTCTCATGATAACAATTATTAGACAAAAGATCAATATAATGGTTAGCGTAATTATCATTAAAACACGAAACATCTATACCATAATATTCTTCTGTTGGACGAACAACAAAAGTATTGTCATTAGAATCTGTAATAACATAAGTATCTTCTAAAATAGTACCTTCTAATAAACTAATCGTATTAGGAACTTCTCCTTTTTCACTACACCCCATAACTCCAGTACCAGTAAATAACACGACTCCACCAAGCAAAGCTCCTTTAATTGTATGTTATAAATCTACTTTCATAAAAACACTCCCATTAAAATTTATTATTAAACTATCACAAGAAAAAGAAAAAAACAAGCAGTATTTTTATTTATCTCAAAAATACCGTAAAGAATCAACCTTTTTTTTTAAACTATTCTTTGGTGTAGTATCATCACAAAATAAATTTCCAACAATATCACTTGATTTTATTTCAGATAATTGACTTTGTTCCTCAAAAAAGAAAGAAGAAGAAGAAAATTGTTTCTTTAAAAAATACTGTATTCTATTTTTCTCATCATCTGAAAAATCAAGTTCATCATAAAGTTCTTCAATCAAAGACAGATAAACGAAAGAACAAATTTCATGATTATTATAACTATGTACTGTATCCTTTGATTTAGAAGAATCAATATGAAATAAATCGTAATCTAAAAGATGAAACATCTGGTCCATAGTAATCATAGAATTTTCAAATTTCACATCAGCTAAAACCACATTATGACTAGATATAAGATCAATATCTTGTTCCAAATTATAAATAGACCAGTAAAAATTATTAGATGGAAGATCTAATAACGAAGCCACAGCATCTTCTTCGAAATATTCCATAATATAACCATCAAAAGTCTTTTTTAAGGCTTTTTCATCACTTCGAAAAGTAGAATACAAATTAGGAAGATTATGAAAATCTAAATTCATAAACAAATCGGCAACCTTTGAATCGATTGCCCATCTATAGCAATCTGGATAAAATGTCTTAACCGCAAAGCTCCCATCTTTACTACTCCATTTCCAAACACTAGCATTTTTCCCATGATTTAAATATTGAAGTTCACTTTCCAAAATAAATCTACCATCCGGCAAAAAAAATTTTCTAGGTGTCTCCATACTATAGCCCCATTTCTAAAATAAATACACTTATAATAATATACTAAAATCTCTCTTTAAAATACTGTTTAGGAGAATCGACATTACTAAAGAGATTTTCTACTCTTTCACTAGGCTTCAAAGTATCATCTGTAGAAAGTTGAAAATAATCTTGAATAAAAAAAGAAATTTTCATCTTTTGGTCCTCAGAAAAAGAATCATCTTTTTTTATTTCATCACGCAATCCTATAGATAAAAAAGAACATATCCTTTTATACTGAATAAGTAATATTTCTTCCCTACTTTTAGAATCTACTTTCTTATACAAATCCAAATCAAGAAAATGAAGAAGTAAATCATCCTGAGTAATAATACTATTTACAGGTTTTATATCATACATAACAATCTGATGATCCGAAAGCATCCTAGCATCTTCTTCAATCTGTTCAAGAGATAAAATCAAATTATCACTAGGTAATTCACTCAAAATAGTATTTTTATCTTCTATAAAATAATCCATAAGATAACCATCATACGCCATAGAAGAAGATGGAATTCTTTGTAAAGAGGAATAAATATTAGGAAGATTTAAAAAATCTAAGCCTTTCATTTCAGAAAGAACATTTGGTCTTAAAGAAAATACATAACACTTATCAAAGAAACTTTTTACTGCTCGTATATGATTACCATTATCCCATTTCCAAATACTACTATTAGAACCACAACTAACAAATTCTAGTTGCTCTGAAGGAATAACTTCTCCATTTTCTAAAACAAAATCATACATCAATTCACATTCTTTTGTTGGAGTATTACTTTTATTCATAACAATTCCTCTTTTCAAGTCCACTAAAAGTAGTCATAGTATATCAAAAATTAAAGAAAAAAACAATTCATCCAAAAGACGAATTGTTATTCATACCAATTTAAAACCATCTCAAATTCTATAACACATTACTATACTTTTTATATAAAACTACACCTATTTTTTCAAAAAATATTGTCTAGGAGTTTGATACTTTCCAAAAACTTTTTCAATCTTAGTACAAGGTCCTTCCTCTACAAAATTATCATCGAATAGTTGCTGTAGCTGAGTAATATAAGCAACTTTCTCCATAGAAGAAAAATCACTTTTGCGTAAGTCTTTATGTAAACAATCAACAAACAAATCCAAAATCAAAGAATAATTTCTATCTAATATTCGAAAAGAAGCAATCGAATCATCATAATAAAAACAATCCGCATCAGAAATATATAACTTAGAAGTTAATTGATCATAAATAGCATTCGCCCGATCAATATCACACATAATAATATGATGATCAGCTAGCATACTAGCATCTTTTTCTAATCCCAAGAAATTATGTAAAAGAACAGGAATTGGAGAATCCAAAAAAGAAAAAGAATCATCTTTTTTCAAATATTGCATCATATAAGCATCTATATCAAAAGGACTATTCAAATATCGAAAAACTTCAATAGCTTTCAATGTTTGCTGTAAATCTAAATCTTTCATTTTACTATAAAGATCATATGTCATAGAAAACTCACGATTTACAAATGTTTTAACAGCAAACGTTTTTTGTTTCCTAGTAAGTTTCCAAACATGACTATTACAACCGCTACCCAGATAAGATAACGTATCTTTATCAATAAAACTACCCAAATTCCCATATAAAGGTGCTGGAAAGCTATCCCTACACATTAAAATCCCCCCACAGTTATAGAACAAAACAAAACAGAAAAAAATCCTACTTAGGATTTAATTCTAATAATTCAATTTCGTCTACAACAGCCATTTGTTGTTCCATAATAACCTTTAACTTACGTTTAAAAATTTTCATATTTTTCTCTAATGTTTCTGCATTATTTTCTATTTTTTCAGCTTTTAATAGTGCTTCATTGACAATACGACTAGCATTATTTTTGGCATCTTGAACAATCATATCTCGTTCATCTCTCGCCATACGTTTAATATTATCGCCAGTTTCCTCAGCTTTTAAAATAGCCGTCTTTAATGTACTTTCCATAGTCTTATAATGCTCAAGCTCTGCCTTTAATTTTTCAACCATTTCTCCTTGAGCCTTACATTTTTTTATAATTTTTTCTGTCTGCACAATGACATCACTAACAAACTGATTTACTTCTTGACGATTATATCCATTAGCTTCATAACTAAATTTTTCCATATAATCACCTCAGAAAACATGAACTAAAAATCAAAATCATCATCTTTATCTTTTTTACTACTCTTAGATTTCGAAGAATTAGCATCATCACTAATTTTTCCTTCGACATTAACATTGTTAGGAGTACATAAGAAAATTCCTCCACCTAACTTTTGTAAATCTCCACCAATAGCGTAAATAGTACCACTTAAAAAATCGACAATTCTTTTTGCTTGATCTGGAGTTACTCGTTTTAAATTTACAACAACCGCAGAACGTGCTTTCAAATAATCAGCAATTTGTTGACTTTCAGAATAAGCACGAGGTTCCAAAAGCATCATTTTACTACCGGCAACACCATTCTCTTCATGGTATTCTTCGCGAGAAGTAGAATAAAACTCTTCATCCGTTCCCATTTCTTCTGCTGCATCCTCATCTCCACCAAACAAGTTTTTTAATTTATCTAAAGCCATATTCATATCCTCCAATTTATCTTAACTAAATATTATTCTATCATACATTTAACAAAAGTAAAAGCATAAATTATGCATTTGCAACCCCTGGTTGTGCCTGAATAAAGCGATTCTGTGCAGGAGCATTAGGGTTTGCTGCACCATTAGAAATCTGTCCTGTAGAAGCTGCTGCAACACTAGCAACTTGTTGTGGTTGAACGGTTGAAGCGTTAGCAGAAGGCATAAATGGTGCTGTCTGAACCGTAGGCATCGCTCCTTGTGAAATTCCTCCAGCACTAATTCCATTACTACCAACGGTTGGACCAATCAAAGTATCAGGATTTGATTTTTTATACCAAACAGTTTCCAAATCAACGTTATTAGAAAGAGGTCTTGGATTTGGAAGATCAATATACATAGAAGTAGGAACTTGAAAAGCACTACCAAAAGCAATACAGTTACCTGGTTTCAAATTCTTAAGTTGCAAGACAATTTCTGCCGAAACATTAGGAACCATTTCTTTAATATATTGTAAATCTACTGGGTGAAGAGTTCTTAAAATAACAAAATTCATACATTGAGAAACACAAGTATCAGAAAGTTCACTAGGTCTTTGTGTAATTAATGCTAAAAACACACCATATTTACGACCTTCCTTAGAAATACGTTCAAAAATATTGTAACCCAAGAGCTCTATATCTCCATCATGTTGAACATAACGATGGGCCTCTTCAATAATAACATGATATGCCAAACTACCACGAGGTTTTGTCGTACTTGCTTTCAAGAAGAACATACGAGATAAAATCTTAGTAATAACTTTAGCCATTCTATCATCGATATAGTTAATATTAAAGTTTACAATTTGCGCTCTAGTACCAGTCTTAGTATCCAACAAAAGAGAATCTACAAACTGATCTCTAGTCACATAATTTGGATAAGAGAAATAATATCTATTATCCCCTGTCGCTAAAGTATGTAGACGAACACTCATAACATTTGCTGTGTCAAATACTTTATCACTCTTTAAAATACCTTCACTAATAAGAGCAAACTCCATCGCAAGTTCCAAATCACTAAGGGTATAAAATTTATTCATATCTGCTTCACTAATTTCTTCTTGTTCTTCACTAATATATCCACGAATAAATTCAACTACCAATTCCATTTCCTGCATCTTACCAGACTTATCTACATACAAACATTGTTTTAAAGTACGAACATATCCAGGTTGAGCAATTGTACTTTCTAGATTAAGTTCTGGAGTATTAAATTTCGTAAGAACCGCAATGACTTGATCTCGAATTTTTGTAGAATCATTACCACTAAGTAAAATATCCTGCAACGCTCTAGCAATAATATCATTTTTACGTTTGATAACAACAGAAGAATTACCAGTAAGAATAGGAACCAATTTTAAAGTTTTTTCCAAAATAGGCAACTGAGCTGGAGAATTAGCATCTAACAATAAGGCTAAATCATCCACATCTAACAACCAAGGTGGAATTCTTAAAATCTCACAGTCTGGATCGATAACATTGGTAGTATATGCTTTATAATTAAGAGCAGGGTTATGCTTATGCAAATCTCCAAAGGCATGCGTATACTCACCATAAGCATCAAAGAAAAACAAAGCCGAATTAATAGGTGGCGTTGGACTACTCGTAAATAACTTTTGAAGAATAGATGCAACAGTACAACTTTTTCCAGCACCAGAGTTTCCTAAAATAGAAAAATGGGCATTAAAAAATTCATTAATTGGTACATTAATTTTATATCCTTCATAAACATTACTAGTCCCAAAATTTGTATAACCAAAGGCCGTTTCTTGCTTTCCATATAATAGTTCTAACTCATCCATAGTAATTAATCGAACTTTAGACTTAAAAGATGGCTTAGAACTAGCACCAGGCGTAAAACGTCCATCATTGATTTCACCAACAACATTAGCAAACATCTTTGCCTGATTTACATTTGCAATTTCTGCAACGACTTTTTTACCACTTCCGTCTTCAAAAACAACATGCAAATTAACTAAATTGGGTTGTTCATTAATATCAATATCCAACTTAATTGTGACGCTATTATCAATAATTTCTTCAATTTTTCCTATCATACAAACACCCTCTATTCTATTAATTAGTATAACAAATTAAAAACCAAAAAAAAAGTCAAATTCTAAAAATAATCAAAAAAAAGAGAGAATAATCTATCCCTCATATAAACCATGAATTTTTTGTAAATCTAAATCCGAAATATCTTGTAACTTCCACTCTCCATCTTCTTTCGTTAAGTAAAAAGTAATAGTATAAGTAGTAGTATCAGCAACCGACTGTAACTCCTTTAATTTATAATCAATATAAGCAGCACTTTCTTCTGTGGCTTCTTCTACTCCTTCGGCAGCATCTTCTAAAACATTGTCATTATCCGATTGTTCTTTATCATTTTCTTTTTCAATCTCATCCTTATGTTCTTCATAATATTCTTTTGATTTCGCAATAGAAGTAGCGTAGTCTAAAACTTCAATTTCCACATCCACCGTAGCACTATCTCCTTCAATATCTTCATTCTCTATTTTATAAGATAAATTTTGATATTGTTTTTCCATAAGTGCTTTATAATCCTCTTTTTGTTCATCACTCATCGTAGTATCATCAGAAAGAACTTGTTCAAGTTGTGTCGTTACATCACTATCCATAGATTGATATTTACCTAAAAATTCTTCTACTTTACTAGTAGGCGTATTCATACTATTATTGCATCCCACAAGAATTAAAAGAAAAAGAAAACCAAGAACAATTTTTCCAATTTTTTTCATTTTCTATCCCTCCTAATAATAGAATGAACAAAAAAGAAAAAATTATACGAAATTATAACTTGGAAAACAAAACAACACTAGCATTATCCCGACCACGAACAGGAACTAAATAATGGTCATAATTCAATTTTTTTAATTCCCCTGGAACAAACAAATTCTGATCAACAAAAACAGCCTCTTCAATAATTTTTTTAGAAACATTAGAAATATTTTCATTTCTTAAAATATACTGTAATTTAGAATCGGTAAGCAAATCCGTAACTCCATCGGTAGTAAGAAGTAACGTCTGATACCTAGTATTAGGAAAAACATAAAATCTAGGACGACAAGCATCAAAAGATATACCAATACAATTATGAATAATATTACTCATCGAAAAATAGCGTAACCACTCTTTATCAATATGTTGATATTTATAGTATAACCAAACATCACTATCATCTTCCGTAATTTGTTTAATTTCCCCATTCTTATAAAAATAACACCTAGAATCTCCCAAATGAATAATAAGAGTATCTTCTAATAAAACCAAGGCAAGAGTTAAAGTAGTTCCGACACGATTCTTACCATATTGAGAAATAAAATATTGATTACACTCAAAAACCAAAGCAGTCATTTCCTCTTTTAAATACATATAATCAGAAAAAGAAGAAGCATGTTTTTCTAAAAACCAATAGCCAAATTTTTGAATTACATAATTAGAAACAACATCGCCATATTCCTTTCCTCCCATACCATCACAAACAGCAAGAAGCCTTAATCGATCATCTTCTGGATGAACCAAGGCAACAACACTATCTTCATTCGTTGGACGAAGAAGTCCGATGTTTGTTTCTTTTTGTAAAATGTAATCATATATTTTATTCATAGCATCCCTCTTTTGCAAAAGTTAGTATACCACAACAAGAAAAAAAGAAAATATAAATAAAAAAAGTTTACAGATTTTACTGTAAACTTAAAAGTCACAATTACCTGGTGTTCTAGGATATGGAATCACATCACGAATGTTCTCAACTCCAGTTAGATAGATTAGTAAACGTTCAAATCCCATACCAAATCCAGAATGAACACATCCACCAAACTTACGAAGGTTAATATACCAATCTAATTCACTCATATCCATATCTAACTCCCTCATACGAGAAATAAGTTTTTCATAATCTTCTTCTCTTTGACTTCCTCCCATAATCTCACCAGCACCAGGAACTTCCAAGTCAACGGCCGCAACTGTTTCACCATCTGGATTTTGTTTCATATAGAAAGCTTTAATATCTTTAGGCCAATCTGTAATAAATACAGGGCCATCAAAATATTCAGTAATATATTTTTCATGTTCTTTTGCGATATCTTCACCCTGTTTAGGTTCAAATTCCCATTCAACATCGGCTTTTTGTAAAATATCAATTACTTCTCTATGAGTAACACGAGTAAATTTAGAATTAACTAACTTCGTAAGCTTATCAAGTAATCCTTTCTCTACAAATTTATCTAAGAAAGTCATTTCATCTTTACAATGTTCAAGTACATAACTAACCACATACTTTAACATTTCTTCCATAATCTCCATATCTTGATTTAAATCACAAAAAGCAATTTCTGGTTCAATCATCCAAAATTCGTTAGCATGTACTTTTGTATTTGAGTTTTCTGCTCGAAAAGTAGGACCAAAAGTATAAGTCTTTTTATAAGCCAAAGCAAATGTTTCCGCTTCCAGTTGTCCGGATACTGTCAAAGAGGCAGGCTTTTGAAACATATCTTTACTGTAATCTACTGCTCCATCTACTTTAGGAATATTCTCTAAATCCATACAAGTAACATGAAACATCTCTCCAGCTCCTTCACAGTCACTAGCTGTAATTAGTGGTGCATGGAAATATACATATCCTCTATCTTGAAAATATTTATGAATTGCATAAGCTGCTACACTTCTTACACGAAATACTGCTTGAAACAAGTTTGTTCTAGGTCTAAGATAAGCTTGTTCTCTTAAAAATTCACGAGAATGCTTCTTAGGTTGAATAGGATAATCCTCTGGACAATCTCCAAGTAAAACAACCTTAATAGCTTGAATTTCAAAAGCTTGTCCCTCTTTAGGAGACTCTACTACTTTTCCTAAAACTTCAATAGCACTACCAACACGATATTTTTGAATTTCTGAAAAACTATCTAACTTATCATCATAGACAACTTGTATATGATTAAAACAAGTACCATCAGAAAAATCAATAAATCCAAATTCTTTTTGTTTACGATGATTACGAATCCATCCCTGAATTACTACTTCTTTATCCATATAATCATCTATTTTTTCATATAACTCTTTTGCATCAATAACCATAATTATTCCTCCTCTATTAGTATATCATTTATTTTCCACTATCACCATAGTTTGATAAAACTCTGGCACTAGGATCATCTACTTGACATCCTTCCCATTCCTTGTTTGGCATCCAATAGTCCACTATAAAGTCACTATGTCCTGGATAAAATTTCTCAAATATCTCACGATACAATAAGGACTCTTTGGTAAATGGGGTATGTTTCGGATATTTTTTTATTCTTTCTTGATACTCTTCATCACTATATACCTCCTCAGCATACTCTTTTAAATCATCCACTAAAGAATGACCAACCGCATCACTAAAAGCAGCTTTTTCTCTATATAAAATAGAGTGTGGTAAATAATCCCCCTCAAAAGACTTACGAAGTAGATATTTACCTTGACCATACTTGTTCATTTTTAGTTCTGGATCAATACTCATAACAAATGATACAAAATCCAAATCTGCAAATGGTACTCGTGCTTCTAAAGAACAACTAGAAATACACCGATCAGCACGTAGGACATCATACATATAAAGTTCACGAACTCTCTTTTCACTCTCTTTTTGAAATTCCTCTGCACTAGGAGCAAAGTCCGTATATTTATATCCAAATAACTCATCACTAACTTCACCAGTTAAAAGTACTCGAATATCCGTATGTTCTCTTATCCATTTAGAAAGTAAATACATTCCGATAGATGCTCGAATCGTGGTAATATCCCATGTCTCTAATCGATAAATAACATCACGAAGAGCAGAAATTACATCATCCCTAGTAATAATAACTTCCGTATGACAACTACCAATATAATCCGCTACTTGTTTTGCATATTTTAAATCGATAGCATCAATATCCATACCAATCGCAAACGTACGAATTGGCTTATCAGACATTTTAGCAGCAATGCTACAAACTAAACTAGAATCGAGTCCACCACTAAGTAAAAAACCAACTGGCATATCAGAATCAAGTCTCTTCTTAACTCCCTCTACTAATCTCTTATGAATCTCTGGATAAATGGTTTCTAAATCACCAGATATCACTTGATCAACTTTTGTCATATCACGATAAAGATGAAACTCTCCACCCGCATAATAATAACCTGGAGGGAAAGGATAAACTTCACTACATAAATCTACTAAAGCCTTCGCTTCACTTGCAAACATAATAGAATGACTAACCTTAGAATATCCATAAAACATAGCTCTTATTCCAATAGGATCTCTTGCTGCAACAAAATCTCCTCTTTTAGAATCATAAAATACCAAAGCAAACTCCCCATCCAACATACGAAACATATCGAAACCATATTTTTCATACATAGGAAGTAAAACCTCACAGTCACTTTCACTACTAAATTTTACTCCATCACGTTCTAATTCTTCTTTTATTTTATGAAAAAGAAAAATCTCACCGTTGCATACTAGAACACTACCATCCCTTTCAAAAGGTTGCATTCCACTAACTTCAGGTCCCATAATAGATAATCTATGAAACCCAAAAATTCCAAAGCCATATTCTTTAATACGACTCATATCAGGTCCTCTATATTGTATTTTAGAAAACCCTTTCATAAATTCTTCTTTACTTACATCTTTTTTTGTATAGACTGTAAATCCACACATAATAATCACTCCTTTAAATAATAAATGAAAAAGACTAGTCTGTACCATAATACTTATTAGTACTATGGGACGAAACTAGTCTTCCGCGGTGCCACCCAATTTATTATAAAGGTTATTAATTCTTCATAATCACTTTTTCGATTCTATCAAATCTAGCAAATATAACGGTCTGCTACCGGCTTAGTCTACTTAATTCTTTAAGCACTCAGAAATGTTATTCACTATTCGCTTTTATTCGTTTTCACCAACCACGAACTCTCTACCAAAAGTTGAAAATAGTTACTTCTTTTCTTCAACATTTTAAAATTGATGAGATAATATTACCATAATTATATGTATTTGTCAAATTTTTATGCATTCCAAAATATTTCACACTTTAATAACATCTACACTAATCAAATATAAAATCATCTTTTTTTATCTTTTCAACAATACCATAAACCATAGATATTCTTGTCGGAATAATATATTTTACACCCAATATATCGACAAGGGACTTGACACAAAGGCGCATCCCTCTAGCACCTCTCCACCAACCATCTTTCCCAGTTTTCTTACAAATCTCTTCTAAAGATACACTATAAAAGAAATTTTTATCAAGTTGATCCATAGTATTCACATCTAAACAATAAGGCTGCAAAGGATGATAATAAAATTTATTTTCTTGCACTGGATAATTTAATTCCTCATAATAATAAATATAATCTCCTCCAGCCAAAATCATGAAAGAAGCTCTATTCTTAGGTACAGAAACAAGTTCTTTTACCTTACTTACCATAAAATCATAATCCGTAATAGCATAATCCTCTCTTAAATCAGAAAACATATCTGTTACATCCATAGCTCCAAAAGAAGAATTTGCTTTTTCAATAATCTTTCCATCTTCAACAATAGAAAGTTCTGTAGAGCCACCACCACCAATCATAACAGCAATTTTACCCCGATAATCAATACCAGAAATAGCACCGTAAACTGTAAATTCATTTTCCATATCACTACTAACAATATGAAACAAAAGACCAGTAGCGTTTTTAAACTCTTTAAGCCATGCTTCTTTTTCTAAAGTATTTAAATTTCTAAAAACACTAGTACCAAAAACAAAAATATGCTCCTCTTCAATTTTCTTAATAAAAGAAAATAATGTTTGCTTATCAACCGAAGAAAGACATCCTTCTTTTTTAAAATGATTTTTAAATTCAATAGTCAAAAAATCCAAATCTTCCACCATAGAATCATGATACAAATACGCTTTAGTATTCGTACTTCCTACTTCAACAATAACAAATCTCTCCATACCTTCTACCTTCTCTTAAATATCATTACTAATAAACTTCTTAAATTCATTAGGAATAGCAATTTCAAATAAAATATCTTTTCGAATCACTGGATAATATATTTTTAAACGATTCGCATGTAAAAACAAACGATTACTTTTTGTCTTATCTCCATATTTTTTATCTCCAACTATTGGTATTTTCTTACTAGCAAAAGCTACACGAATTTGATTTTTACGACCGGTATCAATCGTAATTTTTAACATAGAATAATGCTTACTAGATTTTACTGTAGAATAATTCGTAATTGCTTTTTTACCATCTTCATGACGAGAAACATAAACCAAATTAGTCTTTGTTTCTTTTAAATATTGCACAATTTGTCCAGATTCCTCCTTAGGGTGTCCAGAAACAATTGCTGTATATTCACGTAAACTAACATACTCATTCCAATGTTCTTGCAATTGGTTTTTCGTTTTTTCATCCTTGGCAAACAAAACAATTCCACTTGTATCTTTATCTAACCGATGAACAATAAAAATACGACCTCTTGGATTTTTAGAAATTACATAATCCCTTACAATATGATATAAAGTACGTTCTTTTTCCTTCTCTGTTGCAATAGTAAGTAATCCACTAGGTTTATTAACAACGATTAAATGATCATCTTCAAAAACAATTTCAAATGGTAAATTTTTAATATGTTTACTATTCGTATCAATAGTAATCTTCATCCCAGCAACAAGGGGATAATTGTATTGTGTTACACGATCATCTTCAACATAAACAGAACCATGTATCAAGTATTGTTTAATTCTTTTTTTAGGCATATCCAAATGTTCATATAAATATTCCAATAATTCACTATCTTTATTAACAACTAATTTCATAAGTCCTCCATCACATTAATTATAATATAAACAAAAGAAAAAGACTAGTAAAAACTAGCCTTAAGCAATAACAACCGTTGCTCCATAAAGTTTTTCTTCGTCCAATCTAGAACGTACCCAACTAGAAGCCGTACTATTTTTAACAGTAACACGAAGACTTGCATTAGCAGGAGAAAACATAGTGTCATAAGATGTTACAGAACTAAAATCAGCATTACGAAAATCTAAACTGGTTAAATTTAAACACCCTGAAAACATACCAGACATATTAGTTACTTTTGAAGTGTCGAAAAAACTTAAATCCAAATTAACTAATTTGGTTTGAGCCATAAACATAAAGGACATGTTGGTTACATTGGAAGTATCCCAATGTTCACCAAAAATAATGCTTTTTAATTTACATCCATTATCTTTATTAATGTCATAATATCCATAAGAAAACATGGACCGCATATTTACTGTATGCCTTGTATCAAAATAAGTTAAATCTATAGTTTCTAAACTAGTAAAAGTCCTACCAATAATTCCAGCAAATAAATAACTAGAATCCGAATTAGCAATCACTCCACCTTGTCCACCAATCGTTACTTTATAAGTTCCATTTCCTCTTCCATCATCTTCAATATAAGCAATAACACTTCCATCTCTAGCCGCTGACACATCCCAATGTTCTATCGCTACCGCTGGTATTTCTAAATTATCTTTTGTCACAATAGAAGTTATTTTACTTTGATATTTACTATTATGAAAATCCTCATTACTACCTGGAAGATATTTCTTTATAATAGGATCCCCTTGTTCACTAACTACGCCATTCATAGATTTCAATAATCCTACCTTACTCCATTTTGCACGAATAATTACATCTTCTCCTGGCATAATAAAGTAATCTTCTCCAACATGAGTTACTCCTTCCGTAACTATCTCCCAACCATTAAACTCATAGCCAACACAAGTCGGTTCCTGAATAGAAATAGGTATCGTATCAAACACAAAATAACTTGCTTCTTTCGGCAAATTATTTACCGTCGTTCCAGAAGGAGCATTCGCTTCATAAGTAACTGTATAATTATGAGAAAGCACTGGAGTTTCCGTACTAGTTACATTTTCTTCCTCATCTTTAATTTTTGTAATTATTTGCTCCTTCTCATTCGTAGAATAAATTCCATCATCATCTAGATAGGCATCTTTTAAATTAATATCCATCGTAAGTTTCGCATCTTGTCCCGATTTAAAATCATCAATTGTCCAAATAATCTTTTGTTTTCCATTTTCCTCTTCCAAAGTTACTTCTCCATCACTAACAGTAATATCCTTTTTACTATCTAATTTAAAATAACGATTATCAATATAATCTACAATTTCAAATTTTTCATAAGGAATTGGTAAAACAGTAGCATCAAACAAAGCATCATATAGAGTATCCATATCCGCAAGAAACTGATTATCACTAATTTCTTTAATTGGTTTTAAAACATAATCTCCCATGTCATACTGTATAGCATTTACCGTAATGTAAGGATACTCACTTTTTAAATATTGATATTGAGTCACTTGATTTGGACTACCTTCCGTTGGATATCCATCCGTAAGAAATAAAACAATAACTTCACGATTAGACTCTTCCTGATAATCTTTTAAAATGTCATCGACATCTACTAACGCCTGATAATAATTAGTCTCTCCTGTAGTAACTAAATTATTAACTTCATTAACCAAAGATTCTTTATCTTTAGTTAACGGAGACAAAATCGTAGAACTACTATTAAATGTAATTAAAGCAGCTTGATTTTTAGAATTGGAAAGCAAAATATCAAGTAACTCAATAGTATCTTGCTTTACACGATCAAGTTTATTACTTATCATAGAATTAGAAGTATCTAATACAAAAATAACATCAAGACCATTATTATTAGTCATTAAACTAGTATCAACATCAAAAGTAATTCTAGCTTTTCCTTTATTAATCCATTTACCACTCTTTTCTACCTGCCAAGAACCTTCTTCTTTAGAAGCATAACTACTATTCTGAGAGGTAATAATAACACTTTCTACTGGAGTCAAAGCAGCAAGAGAATACCCAAGAAAAGTAATAAGGATAGCAACAAAAAAAATACTGAAAGCAAGAAGTTGTTTCATATACTTTTGAACAAATACCTTTAACCTATCCTTCATAAAATCACCATATCGTATATCATATATACTATATTATACTATTTATTAAAAATTTCAGCAAGAAACAGAAAAAAAGATATCAAATTTAATATCTTTTTTCCTGTTTAATCAATTTTCCATGTACAACCATCTTTTCATAATTATTATAACAAGTAGATAAAGTAATAATTTTATTTTCAGTAGTTACCTTCGTATTAAGACGAATCATACTACGATTTTTTATCTTTTTCAAAAACTCCTCGTACTCAGACTTACTAGAAAAATTAGTAGTTAAATAATCATTAGTCGTTGGAATATGATAAGCACTAAAAATTTCAAACATGTAATTATAAGTAAGAGTAGATATTTTTATAATATATTTCTCCTTATCTAACCATTCTTTTTCTAACACATTCTTTAAACTACCAAACATAGTACCATCAACTCTACCATGAGCATAAATAATTGTATTCATATCAATAGGATCAATTTCATTTCTATAATCTAAAAATAACCATCCCGCCAAATTATAACTTTTATCAAACGAATGAGTTAAATAATATGAATTATTACTATATTGTACAAAAGGATAATTAATATTCGTTCCTGGTATTTGAATCCATCCAATAACATCCCCATTTTTTTCTAAAAGATTCGTAAAATCAACACTTAATAACGCTTCATCATAATATCTAGTACGATCTAATACTTCCGTAGTAGTACTGACTGTAACATCACGAATAGAAGCAATATCCTGTAACTCATCAATCATACGATTGGTTGCCGAATTATCCAAACACCAAACAATAATTTGATAAAGAGAAAAGAAAAAAACTATGGAAAAAAGAATTAAAATAATTTTTGCAATTATCAATTTATTCTTTTCCATAGTAATCCTCCCTATCAAATAACATCAATATGATTATCGTTGTTATTATTCTTTTTATCTTCTTCCTGTTTTAATTCATCATTTTGACTAGGTTGAACCATAGTACCAGATGAATTATTAGTAAGTAAATCTTCTTTCACACCTAAAGAAACATTTTGATTACTACTATTTACATTAGTATTAGAATATGTATTCATATTCATATTAATATTATTAGTAGCACTAGTATTTGCATTAATATTAATATTAGTAGTAGAACTATTAACATTATTTGTAGAAATAATAGTATTAGAAACCATACCAGAATCAACAATACTGTCATTAGAAGTTATACTAGAATTTCCATTAGGCATTTCTTGTCTATTTTTTCCTTTCTTTTTCTTATAACGAATCAAGGCAACAATCGCTATAATAATAAATACGATTGCTACAAACAAACTAACATATAAAATAATATCAGCAGTAGATAAAGACTTGTCCACAGCCACTTGTGCTTCTGTATCACTATTATATTCTATTCTTTCCCCACGAACTAGTAATCGATGAGTATTAATAGCATATGGTGTACAAGTAACCAATGTAACATAATCTTTACCATCTACTATTCTCAAAGCATCAGTCTCTGATGGTTCGGTAACCAAAACTTGGTTCACTTGGTAGGCAAAAACTTGATCTAAAATATAAATATAAAAAACATCGCCCTCTTCTAATTGATCTAAATCCGTAAATAGACGAGAGGAAGGAAGTCCACGATGAGCAGATAAAATAGCATGTGTATTTTCTCCTCCAACTGGAAAAGAACTTCCTTCTAAATGTCCTACCCCTTTTTGTAATATATCTGAACTAGTACCATGATAAATAGGAATTCTAACATCAATCTTCGGTATAGAGATATATCCCATCATTCCATTATTATTAATATTTAAAATAGACAAATACTCATTAGAAGATTCACTCTTAGGATTTTGAAAAACATCCACAATATTCGTAGAAGTAAGAGCATGATTATATGCTCTTGCTTCATTGATAAATTGTTCATTTTGAGAATTCTTCTTTTGATGAACTGTATTTTGATAATTATCAATAACTTTTTGATAATTCATCTTACTCAGTTGATTACTAATTAAAGGATATAGGATAATTCCTAATCCTACAACAATCATAAGGATAAATAGAAAAATAGTTAATTTTTCTTTTATCTCTTTTCTCATAATTAATTAGCTTCTTGATTTTGTTTTTTCTTACGATATACGAAGAAGAAATAAATTGCACCGCCAACAATTACTAAACCTAATAATGTTAAAGCGATAGTACCAATACCACCGGTAACTGGTAACAATCCAACTTCAGCATTAGCAACGTTTAATTCATAATAACCATCACTATCAGTATCTTCAAGAGCTTCCTCTCCAATTTGTGTAGGTCCGATTTTAATTGTGATTGGATCTGTTAATAATTGATATCCAGCAGGCGCTTTCGTTTCTTTAACATAATAAGTACCTTCAGCAAGTCCAGAAGATTTAGCATAACCATCATCTTCGGTAGTAATAGTACCTACAAGTTCCTCTAACTCAGCATCTTTATAAATTTCAAATTCAGCACCAGCTAAAGGAGTACTATCATCAGCATGTTTAAAAATTTGTAATCCATAAACATAAATGATAACTTCTTCTTCCCCTTCACCATCAGAATCATCAGCAGTATCATGAGTACCACTTCCATAAGGATCATTAGAATACTCTAAACTAGCCTTATTTCCATTACCACTACCACCAACAACAGCATTACTATTAATTTTTGCTCCATATTCAACAGTAATATTATTAGCAGTCAGATTATCTACAGTAAAGGTTATTGTTAAATTTTTACCACTAATTTGTGCAACCGCAACTGTTTTTCCACCAGCATTCGTGAAAGTTCCATTACTATTTGTTAAAGCAGTAGCACCATCAGAAATTTTAATAGAAGTAACTGGTTGAAAATCAAGTCCTGCAGTAATAGTATCTCGAATAATATAAGTTTTATTAGTTGCATTAGTTGGATAAGTAGGAACTGTACCTTTAATTACATAAGGAACAACATCGCCAATAGAATAAGAACCAGATGGTACACCTTCTGCACCAACACCTTTAGTAATACCGGCATCATCTACTTTAGCAACAATAGTTTCATTATTAATTACCCAGTTGTTACCACTAGCAGTATAATCCAAATTTCCTACCATAACAGCATATACTCTAAGAGTTTCTGTTGGTAAAACTAAATAAGAACCAGCAGCTAATTTAGCAGTAGCTGTAGTACCACTCACCGTCATAGCAGAACCACTAACACTATGACCTTTAATATAAACAGCATACCCACTTGCTAATTCATCTAATTCCGAATCAGAAGCAGTAGAACCACTTTCGATATTTCCACTAGATAATTGGAAATATTCATCAACAGTAAGATCATTACTCTCACTAGTTAAATAAGCTTGGAAATCATCTGTAAATTCATAACTAATTGTATTAGCAGTAGAATTATAAAAAGCATCCAAGATTTTATAAGCACTAAGCTTATCACCAGCATTAACGCCAGTTACAGTTAAGGTAGCAGTATCTGTAATAATTTTACTAGTACCATCACTACCTGTTTCACTACCTGTTGTAATTGCACGGACATTTAGAATTCCTACAAAAGCAACAACGGCAATGATTGCAAATAATATTTTATTTCTTGCTTTCATCTTTCTCACCTTTCTTTTTCTTAATATATATTATTACTCCAAAAATTACTAAAATTGAAATGATAAGTAATCCCACATATAGATAAATATTATCTAATGTATTTGGAACACTGGTATCACTATCGGTAACACCTGGAGGAATAATCTCTTGTTTAATTTTATTTCTTTCTGTCTTCACATCCACAGAAACATTATATTGATAAACACCATCTTCTAACGTTGGTATAGTAAGTAACATAGGAGAAGCATCATATCGATAATCCCCTATTGTTTTACTATCAACATATACCAAATAGAGGCCTGGTATTAAATTAGGAAAATAACAACTTCCATTCTGATCAGTTTTTAAACTATAATCAGATGGTATTTGATTTTTATTAATATAGGAAAGAATCTCTTTCGCTTTTAAACTAACATCCGTAGAACTCATCCCACCAGGGTTAAAAGAAATATCTAAATAACTATCCCGAAATTGATAACTTCCACTAACATCAATATTAGCTAAAAAGTATAAAGATACATCCGTATTAGAAATAGCTAAAGTATCATACTGATATTTAATATTAAGACTAGAATCTCTAGAAGGATTAATATTTTCAGCAGACACATTTATAATACCTAAACTAAAAATCACCAGGAAAAGAAATAACTTATTTATGATTTTTTTCATTTTTATCACCTCTTTTCCTAATAAAGTAAATAAAGTATAAACTACCCCCACCAACAAGAATAAGTCCTAAAACAACATAAGGAACAACACCAACTCCACCAGTATTAGGTAACACATTAATCTTTTTATTAGGAATAGTAACTGTTGCTACGCCATTATTATTATCAACTTCATACCCATCAACAGTAACATTACCCTTACTATCCACTTTAACTTCTAAAGACTCTCCTAACAATTGATATCCAGAAGGAGCTCTTACCTCACGTAAATAATAAGTAGTATTCGGTTCTAATCCTACAAAAGCAGTAACAGGTTTATTTTCTTCCTCATCTGACGACAAAGATACTTCATAAGGACTATTACTACTTCCATTTCCCTTCACAGTTGTAGTATTAGAATTCAAAGAAATAGAAGGACGAACACCTATAACACCATAATTAGAATAAGATTTTAACTTATCTTGATACAAATATCCAGAGGCCAAATTACCAAATTTATAATAATAAGGGGTCATTGTCCACCACATTTGTCCGGTGTCTAAATAATTATCACTTTTACCAGCTAATAGAATCTCATCTGCTGTAAGTAGTCCAACTGGATAAGTTAATTTTTGATTTCCACTATCACTATTTACAGTAAAAGCATCATTTTTATTAATACAAGACATTTGAGGATTATAAGAAGAAGAATCACGATTAGAAATTCCAAAATATACTGTTTCATTTAAACTATTATCATCTTTATCCCAACCATTTTTCTCATAAACACTTCTCTCATTACACCATACGGTATCTTCGATATAGTTAGAATAACTATCCATATTATTTTTATACCAATCATCAATTTTATTTTTTATCGTGGAATCAGTAGTGTTACTAGTAGATATTACCATTTCTTCCAAAATATTATCTATTGTTTTACCGTTAGTTAAAGTATAATATTGCAATTTATTAGAAGTTGAAACATTATCGGAGTAAAAAACATAATAGACTTGATCACAAGTATTAGATGCAGAAAAACAAGTATAATGGTGCCCATTTTCTACTTCCTCTTTACTATTCCATCCCATATTAGACGTTTTAACAGTATTCTTTAACGTATAAGTAGAACCATCCCAACTAACATCATTTCCAAAAATCCATGTTTTCACATCAAGTTGATTAAGAAAATCATCAACAGTACCATAAGTTAAATTTATATAATCTACAGAATCTTCTGAGGTATTAATTATATAAGATACAGTACCAGAAACATCTGAAGGATAAGAAGAAAAATGAGTATACTTACCTTTTAAATTAGAGTAATTAGATTTCCATAGGAATTGCTGTGGATTATTCAAAGTATAAGTTGGTCTAGGGGTATAAATAACAGAATCAGAATAATATAAATTAGTGGATGACATTTTATCTCGTGTTTGAAGGGTAAAATTAAAATATTCATACCAAGTACGTGGTTCTATTTCTTTACTAGAAAAATCATACCTATTCCCAATCATATATCCAACATCAGCTACAGTTCCATAATTAGTATTAAATGCACTACTTCCTATCTGCGAAGATGTTCCAGTATTATTACAATATCCATTACTATCCGGAACACCGTCATAAATCAATTTTACTCCACCAGTTTCTGTAGTTCGAACAGCCTTCCAACAATATCCCGCGAATTTAACATGATTATTATCTACATCTCCACGATAATAATGAATTGGATAAGAATCATTTTCCGTACCAGCTCTCGTATATACTCCTTTTCCATTCGTATCAGAGGAAGCTTTACTAAAGTCAATTCCACGACTAGAAGAAACAAATTCACTAGATACATTATCCATAACAGCCTGAGAAGCAACAGTTTCATAAAAATTATTTCCTTTACTCAAACTAAACTCTGCCCCAGTAATCGGATTTCCCTCTTCGTCTGTCTTATTTATTTTTAATGAAAGATTGGAAACAACAAAGCTAACTTCTGCTTTATATTCTTTACTAGTATCTAAAGAATAATTATTATCAGCAATAGCTCCAGTTAACTGAACAACATTAGTAACATTTTTAACAGGATCATTTCCTACTTCATACTGTGCTAAAACATTAACTCCACCATTCGCAGGAATCGTTGGTATTTTAATATACTGATCATTAAGTACCGTATAACCACTACCAGAAATAAATTTACTTCCTTCAGTCAATTCTTCTAATATAACATCTTTAATAGGAAAGCTTGCTGTATTCGAAACCGTAATATTAAAATTAACAACATCTCCATTTTGATAAAAACTTTTTTTGTTTGCAATAGTCTTTGTTATCGTAGGAGAAAAAGTTCCTGTTACTCTTGACCATTCCCCATAAATAACAACATCTTCTTCTGGCATAACAAATTCATTACTAGAATACCAACCTAAAAATTGATAACCACTTGCTTTTGGATTAGAAGCAACCGATACCGTATCTCTTGGATAATATTCTTTTTCAGTAGGTAATAAACTATCAGCATTAGGAGGAACGACATTTCCTTGAAATTCATAACTTACGGTATAACTAATTCTTTCAAATTTACCAACAATAGAAACATTTTTCGGTGGCATCTCAAAAATAACAGAATCATCAACACTAGTATCAGGTAACTCTACATCACTCGTTGTCCATCCTAAAAACCGATACCCATTAATAATATCTCCAACTTTTAAAGAATCTAATTTAACATCAGCTCCAGAAACATAATTCTTATCTATCGGAGGCAAATACCCTTCTGGAACATCTCCATCAATAGTATAACTAACTTCATAAGTCGGAGAAGTATCTTTTCGAAAACTTCCTCGGAAAGTAACATTTTTCGATGGCATAGTAAAGGATTTATTTGTAACTGTAACATCGGAAGTAGACCATCCACTAAAAACATATCCATCTACATGAACATCTTGACTAACGCCAACGGTAGACCCAGAAACATAAGAACTAGTAGGAGGTACCTCTGGAGCTCCCTCTGGAACAGTTCCTGTGTACTGATAAGAAACATTATAACTAGTAACGGATTCTCTACCCATAAACACATGAACCGTATTAGATTTAACAGACATACTACCTTCTCGTCCATAAGCTGTATTATAAAAATCCATTCGCATCTTATCTCCTAATGAAGGAGTCATTGTTCGAATACCAACCGTGATTTTACAACCAGCTTGTAATTTTTTTACTCGGAAAGAAACCGTTCTAGTACTAGAATTATAATGAAGTCCATCCACTCCATCCTCAACATATCCGGCGCAAAAACTATTATCACTACGTTTCACAGCACCAATCGTACCATCATCCGTTTCTACAAATCCTTGAAATAATAATCCATCGGGGATTTTATCTTCCACATAAATATAATCACTATAAACTTGAGAAGTCGCCGAATCACTAGAAGTAATAGCTTCCCCATCTTTACCATCATAAGTAACATCAATATAGTAAGTTAATTCACTATTTTCTTCTACTTTAACATCATTCTCTAAAGGCGCTGCAAAGGAGAATGAAAGCACAATAGTAATAACAGAAACAACCATTACAAAAATAGAAACACCAACAATTAATCTCTTCTTATCTTTCATATATTCTCCTTTCTAAAACTTTTATAACCAACTCAAACTATCAGACCAAACGCTTTTAAAGCTAAGTGGTAATGACCGAGTAGACGTAGCAATTGTCACCATTGCATTTGTCTTACCAGCATCATCAAGCCTAGCACGTATAAAATTCTGAGCCGTACTATCTTTAACAATAACATTAATACTACCATTAACAGAAGTAAACATATTACCATATGAAGTAACAGAATTAAAATCAGCATTTCGCATATCTAGACTTGTTAACCTGATACAATTTATAAACATAGCACTCATATTCGTTACTTTGGATGTATCAAAATTACTAACGTCCAAGCTAGTTAAACTGTCACAACTATAAAACATTCGAAACATATATGTTACATTAGATGTATCAAAATGACTAACATCTAAATCAGTTAAACTACTACAATCCATAAACATATCTGACATATCTGTTACTTGAACGGTATTAAAATTACTCAAATCTAAACTTGTTAAACTGCTACAACCAGAAAACATAGAACTCATATTAGTTACTTTTGAGGTATCAAAACGACTAACATCTAAACTAGTTAAACTACGACAACTAAAAAATATAGAACTCATATTTGTTACATTTGACGTGTCAAAACTACTTAAATCTATGCTTGTTAAACTACGACAACCAGAAAACATATAACTCATAGTTGTTACATTCGATGTATCAAAATGACTGACATCTACACTTGTTAAATTACTACAATCTCTAAACATAGCTTCCATGTTCGTTACTTTCGATGTATCAAAATGACTGACATCTACACTTGTTAAGCCACTACAACTATAAAACATAGAACTCATACTAGTTACATTGGATGTATCAAAATGACTAACATCCAAACTGGTTAACCCACTACAACTATAAAACATAGATCTCATATTTGTTACATTCGATGTATCAAAGCTAGTAACATCTAAACTAGTTAAACTGCTACAACCAGAAAACATAGAACTCATATTAGTTACTTTTGAGGTATCAAAACGACTAACACCTAAACTAGTTAAACTACTACAACTAGAAAATATAGAACTCATATATGTTACATTTGACGTGTCAAAACTACTCAAATCTATACTTGTTAAACTACGACAACCAGAAAACATATAACTCATAGTTGTTACATTCGATGTATCAAAATTATTTCCAAAGATAATATTAGTTAAACTACCACAATATCGAAACATATAACTCATTTTAGTTACCTGACTTGTATCTAAATAGGTTAAGTCAATAGACTCTAAAGAAGAAAATCCATTACTAGAAGAACTTCCATAAAACAAATAACTAGAATTAGGATTGGCTATAATTCCTCCTTGACCTCCGATGGTTACTTTATAAGTTCCATTACCACTTCCATCATCTTCAATATAAGCAATCACACTTCCATCTCCTGCTGCTGACACATCCCAATACTCTATAGCGTTTGCTGGTATATCTAAATTATCCTTGGTTACAACAGAAGTAATTTTACTTTTATATTTACTATTATGATAATCTGTGGTGGTAGAAGAAGTATACCGTTTCATAATAGAATCACCCATCGTATTAACAGTGCCATCCATAGACTTTGCTATTTCTACTTTACTCCATTTAGCACGAATAATTACATCCTCCTCTGGCATGATAAAGTAATCATCTCCTGCTCGAGTTACACCCTTAGTAGCAATCTCCCATCCTTTGAACTCATACCCAGCACAAGTAGGTTCTTCATTGGAAATGGATACAGTATCAAAAATAGAATAATTTGCCTCTTTCGGAACATTATTTACCACTTTCCCCCCTGGAGCATTTCCATCATAAATAACTTGATAGTTATCTGAAAGTACTGGAGTTAAAGTACTGTTAACATCTTCTTCTTGTCCTTGAATAGAACTGATTACCTCTTCACTCTCATTCGTTGGATATATTCCACCTTGTCCTATATACTCTTCTTTTAAATTGATATCCATCGTAAGTTTTGCATTTCTTCCAGATTTAAAATTATCAATCGTCCAAGTAATTTTTTGTTTACCATTTTCCTCTTCTAATTTTATTGTCCCTTCACTAACAGTAATATCATCTTTACTCTCTAATTTAAAATAACGTTGATCAATATAATCCACAATTTCAAACTTTTCATAAGGAATAGGCACAACACTTGCATCAAATAACACATTACTTAAAGTTTCCATATCAGCAAAAAACTGATCATCACTAACTTCTTGAATAGGTTTTAAAATAGCATTTCCCATCTCATACTGTATTCCATTCACAGTAATATAAGGATACATCGTTTTTAAATATTGATATTGCGTAATCTGATTAGGAGTATCAACATTAGGATAACCATCCGTTAAAAATAAAACTACCGCATCTCTATTATCTTGCTTTGTATAGTCTTTTAAAATATTATCAACATTTACTAATGCTTGATAATAATTAGTACTACCCTGAACTTGTAAATCATTAATTTGACTTATTAACTTATCTTTATCATTGGTAAAATCAGATACTATAGTAGAAGTGGTATCAAAAGTAATAAGAGCTACTTGATTATTTCCATTAGAAAGTAAACTATCAACTAATTCCGTAGAATCCTGTTTCACTCTATCCAATTTATCACCAGACATAGAACCAGAAATATCTAATACCATAATAATATCCGTACTTTTATTTTCTGTCATTAAAGTAGTATCCACATCAAAAATAACTCTAGCTCTACCTTTACCAATCCATTTACCACTCTTTTCTACCTGCCAGGAACCTTCTTCCTTATTTCCATAACTTGTATTTTTAGAAGTAATAATAACACTTTTAACAGGTGTGAAAGCAGCAAAAGCATTTCCAATAAAAAAGATAGAGAAAAATAAAATAAAAACACTAAAAATCATTACTTCTTTTTTATAATGATTTATAAAGTCTTTAATTTTCCCTTTCATAAAATTCTCCTATATCATTAGTATTACCAAAATATATAAAACTTATAAATATATACAACTCTACGATGCAAAAGTTCAATGCTTCTCTATTCTTTATTACAATAAATATACTATATTTTAACTTTTTTGACAATATATTTTCCCTTCGAAAAATCAAAAAGAACAAATTTAATTACAAAAAATCAACTTAGAAAAATAAGCACAAAAAATGTAGACACTTTTTTATGTCTACATTTATCTTACAACTTCATTTTAATTTAAATCTACTTTTATTCAAACCAGAAATCATTAAATGTATATTTAAATACACGATATACCATATATTTATTTAATTTAGCAGTAAATTGTCTGATTAAATTATGATCCTCGTCATACTCTGCAAATACTCCAGCAGTACCAGAATCAATCACAACATTACCATTATCCATTGGTTGTACACTAGATACAATACCAGAATATGTAACATCAAAACTATCTACTAATTCAAAGGCTTCTTCATTTTCATCAACTTTATAAACATAATAATAGGATTTATCTCCTTTAAAGGAATTATGATTATCAATACCTACTGTAGAATAATCAAAATCAGGTTGAGAAGCAGATTTACCATAGTTATTATCAAAGAAAGTAATATAATAAACTCCTTCTTCATCCGTTTCTTCATAATTTAGACTATGTTGCCCTGCATGAATCTTAAAGTCACCTTTTTGCTCATAAACATAATCACTAAACTCCGTATCTTTCCAGAATTTATCATTAGAAAGGATATATACAAGTTCAGGATCTTCTTCGATATCATTAACTCTTATAATAGAACTTGTTTCACGACTACTTAATAAAACATCACCATCTAACCATACAATAGAATTAATATGTAACCAGTCTAGTCCATCTTCCCCTTCATCACGACTTCCTGTAGTATCAAGTTCACAAGTTCCTACATAAGATTGAAACATATCTTCAAAATCAATAACCTCAGTAACAGCTTTTGTATCTAAATCTATCTTAATAATACAATCTTCTTCGGTATCTTTCTTTGTATTATTCGCTAAAACAATTAAATTACCATCATCATCAAAGGTATAATCATGATGCAATTGATAATGTCCTGTACGATAAATTTCCGTAACTTGACCTAATGGATTAACCTCAGCTATTCTTGTTTGAGAAATAGAATAATACATCTTATCATCTTTAAATAAAATACAATGAGCACGATATCCAATAATTTCTGTTTCCATTCTTAAAATTCCATCATTATCATAAAGTGCTAAATAATCCTGATCATCTGAATCATTTCCAAGCATCGAATAAAGACCATTCGCAAGTTCCTCTTTACTATCTCCATCTTTCACTTTTAATTTCTTTTGTCCATTTACTTTAACATTTCGAAGATCCACCGTAAATTCTTTCGTAGCAATTTCTTCTCCATCAGCATCAAGCAATTCTAAAGTAACCTCATTTTTTTCTCCAGCAATTAATCCGATAATCTGATAAGCATGATTCTTAGTAACATTATCTTTTTCTCCATTCGATAATGTTCTAGAAAAATCCTCAATATCTTTATCATTTACATGAATCGTATAACGTACTTCCGCAACTTCATCGGTACTAAAATATACATTTAATCCCAAAGTATTAGTACCATATGGATTATAAATCATAAGTGGATTTTCAAAAGAATATTCTTCTTCTAACAAAACATCTAATTTATCCTGTATTACCTCTTGATAAACCATATCAAAAATTTCTACTTCACTTGGTCTACTAACTGAATAAATATTCTTACCTAAACTAGCATTTTTCGAAATTTTAACATTCTCAGCTAACCAATCTTCATCATTTAACTGACTTTTTACAATCTCTTCATTAAGCCCTCGTATAAACATAACAGCTCCATAAGAAATACCACAAATAACTACCAAAAATAAAACTACCAATCCTATTTTCTTTAAAAGACCCCAATCTTTCTTTCCATGATTCAACTTCTTACGCTTTTTCATAAATTTCCTCCCACAAAAATATTAACTAGCAATTGTGAAAAATAAGTGAAATTTAAAATAATTTTTTAATTGCTTTTTCAACTCCTTTCGTTTCATTAGAACTTGTCTGCATCATTGCTACTTCTTTTGCTTTTTTCGACCCATTTGCAACAGCAACACTTTTTCCTACTGATAAAAATATAGGAATATCATTATCATTATCACCATCTCCAACACAAACAACTTCACTTAAAGGAATATGTTCTAATTTACAAATTTTTTCCAGTCCTAACGCCTTATGAACATCCTTCGCAACAATTTCAATTAAATAACGTTTTTTTCCTTCATTCATTTTAAAAAACGTTGCATTTATTTTTAACTCTTGCATTTCAGAAAAAGCACTATCTCTTTCCTTCTTTGTTTTAAAATAAACTTCCATCTTATAAATATTCGTTTTATTTTCTTGATAAAAATCCTCAAAAGTCATATTACGTTTTTTGACTTCAGAATAAACAATATCATTCGTACAGAAATTCCATTCCTGGATCGTACAGAAATTTATACCACAATCAGAATACATTTTTTTTATTTTTTTAATAATCGAACCACCTAAAGGCTTCTTATATAATGTCTTTCGATTGGAAACATCATAAACATAAGCTCCATCACAAGAAATAACATAATCTAAAAAAGGGAAATCCCGATTATAATCTAAGACTGATTTTAATATTCTACCAGTCGCAACAACAAATTTAACTCCGAGTTTTCGAATACGATCAATTTCAACCATAGTAGAAAGAGGAATAGCTTCATCCGAATCAATTAACGTTCCATCAAAATCACTAACAATCATTTTATACATAACCTCACCCTCTCTCAAAATGAATTTTTTTAGTTATCTCAATAAATAAAAACAAATAACATAACGCTAACAAATATCCTGCAATAACGTCACTAGCATAATGAACCCCAACATAAATACGACTAACTCCTATACTTAAAATAACCAAAAATAAGAAAACTGATACACTATACTTTAAAATTTTATTCTTAATCTTCGTAATCGCTAAGTACAAAAGATATCCATAAACACAAATAGACATCATCGCATGACCACTAGGAAAAGAATATCCTCCTTGTGCAATCAATCGAAGACCTTGTGGTCGTTGTCTTTGTACAGCTAATTTAACAATAGTATTTAATAATAAACAATCAATCGCACTAATCGCTAAAAAAATACCATATTTATTTCTAGTTGCTAAAATAAACATAGAAACAATCAAAACAACCATAATTGTATTTCCAAATTTTGTAATCCCAGTAAAATAGATATCAAAAAATGATGATCTTAGTGAAATAATTATATCATAAACCCCTTGATCAAAATTTGTCGTTTTACCAAGTACAACAAAAATTAACACAAGAAGAAAAAGAAACCCAAAGAGAATCGATAATATTATATTTTTATTTTTCATACTTCTCCCCAATCGAATTTAAACGTGAACGAACTTCACTTTTATATACTTCAACTCCTGGTTGATTAAAAGGATCAACATCAAATAAATATCCAGATAATGCAGCAACTAAGAAGAAGAAAGAAGAAACTTCTCCTAAATTTCTAGGACTTACTTCATCGATTTCTAAAACAACACAAGGAACCCCACCAGACACATGAGCAGCAATCACACTATCTTCCACTACTAAATTAATAGGATGCAACTCTTTTCCATCAATAAAACAAGAAGAACTATTTTTTATTTTAAAGAAAGTTTCAAATAATATTTTATTTCCTTCTTGAACAAACTGTCCTAAAGAATGCAAATCTCTAGTATGAATCATAGAAGACGGAAAAATTCCTTTTCCATTTTTTCCTTCTGTTTCTCCAAATAATTGTTTTAACCACTCCATATAATAATAAAAATTATTTTCATAAGTTACAAAATTCTCTATTACTTTTCCTTGATCAAACATACTGCGACGAACAACTGCATAAGAAAAAGCTTCTTCTTTTAACTTTAACCCTTCCATATAACCAGAGATTAATTCTCTAATATCAATACAAAAAGAAAGTGGAAATAAATGAGCAGGAGTAAGTAAAGAATAACGACCACCAATATTATCAGGAATAACAAAAGACGAATATCCAACTTCTTCTACTTCACGTCGTAAATTTCCTTTTACAGAATCCGTAGTAACAATAATTCTATTTCTGATTTCCTCAATAGAATATTTTTTCTCCATAATTTTCTTTATCGCTGAATAAGTAAGAGAAGTTTCCATAGTAGTCCCACTCTTACTAATAACATTAACTGAAAAATCAACCCCCTCCAAATATTCTAACAATTCTTTCATATAACTACTAGATAACGTTGTTCCAGCAAAAATAACTTGAAAGTCTTGCTTCTTAAAATAAGAAGTAAACATAGAATACAAAGCACAACTTCCTAAAAAAGAACCTCCAATTCCAACTACCACTAAACATTTCGAATGACTAAATACTTTATCTCTAACTTTTAAAATTTCATCAACAGAAGATTCATCTGGACTAAGCCATCCATTCATATACGCAGTATCTAATTTTTGAAAAACCTCTTCTTTTCGACTACTATATTTTTTTACTAATTCTTTATCTAAAAAATTATCCATATAAGTTGTAATATCTAGCTTCATAATCTACCTTCTTTCTAACTTATTAAAAGTATAACATAAATAAAAAAATAAAAAAAGAGTGACAAAATTGTCAAACTCTATAAAAATAATCTAATCATTCATTGATTCTTGTATCTTTTTTATCATATCAATAGTGAATCCTGTACATTCGGATATCAAAGAGATATCTAATTTTTTCTCTAGCATAACCATAACAACCCGTCTATTAGCTTCTTCCTTTCCTTGTTCAAGACCTTGTTCTAAACCTTGTTCAAGACCTTGTTCTAATCCTTGTTCTAATCCTTGTTCTAATCCTTGTTCTAAGCCTTGCTCTAAGCCTTGCTCTAATCCTTGTTTTAATCCTCTTTCTAATCCCTC
>CALVRR010000014.1 GCA_944358705.1 uncultured Bacilli bacterium | reverse complement strand
ACATGTTACTATTAAATCAATAAAATAACTTACATTTAGGTAATTAGATGTACGGACACTTATTATTTCCATTTATAAATAGTGCAAAAGCACTATTTTTTTTTGACATCAAAAGAATTTGTAATATAATAAAAAGAAACAGAAAAGGAAAGAGGATTAATTATGGAAGAAAATATAAGACAAGAAAGAACGCTTGAAGTTTTAAGAGAAGAATATGCCAATGATAATCATTTATTACAATATTATGAAGGTAATGATGGAAAAAAGAAAGTTAGATTTTTATATATGACGAGATACGGAATAAGAGATATGGTAATAGCAGGTTCTTTTGAAAAATATAAAGAAACCATAGACCCAGAAAGAAATACCATGCTATGGTACGATCAAAATGGAAAAGCAATAGAATTTAATACCAATGGAATTGCTTTAATGGAATACGGTAGACTATATGAAGTATATGATATTTCCGGAGAAGACTATATAAGAATTGGATCTGATTGTTTAACAACAGCTTATCGCAGACTGTTTACTGAAGCATCACTATCACAAAAAACATTTTACAGAACGGATAAGAAAAAAAGAACTCCCTCTATTAATAAAGGGTAATATATAAATAAAGAATAGGAGAATAATCTATGTCAATATCAAAAGAAGAAAGAAAAAACACACAAAAATTTTTTTTTCAAAGAATAACCAATAAAATACGAAGCATCAAAAAAGAAATGAAACTATTTGGTCCTCCAGAAGAAAGGGAAATGGAAAGAGAAATATTTTTAGAAGAAGAGTATCAACCTGACTCAGTATTGGAAGCATTTACGATAGAAGCACAAGAAAATAGATTAGATACTTTTGTAAGACAAACAAAACAGCTAAATAAACAACTATTTCATTTAACGCCAGCCTTGGTAACCGCCAATGTCAGAGTATGTATAGATCCAGATTTAAAAGAAAGTGTATTAGTAGAAGAAAATGCCAAATTACTTAGAACAAAGCAACAAGGATATATCTCCTTAAGACATTTCCCAGAAGAAATAACAAGTAAAGAAGATCAAGAACAAGTAATAGAAGTATGTAATAAAATAGAAGAATTGGAATACGCCGGTATTTTGCAATACTACGGAGCAATGGTAGTAAAAACAGAAACATTAGCTAGAGCTTTTGTTCAAAGAAATATTATGATAGGTGACAGTAACCATCACCTAGAAGAACCATATAGCGTTTTTGTAGATGAAAAAACAGTAAAAGAAGATAGTACAATTCTAAATCCAAAAGTAAAAGCATTAATTGAGAAACACTATATAAATAAGAAATAAGGTGAGAATATGAACGATAGAATAGAAGTCTTAAAAATAATAAAAGAGAAAAAAGCAAAAGATATTGTCAGAACAAAAGATATAAATCTGGATATATTATTATCTCAAAGTACCCAAAATATTCGAACCATTTTAGAATCTAGTGGAGAAAAACAATGGAGATTAATTAAATTGTTTTCATCCGAAATATTTTATTATGCAGATCAAGAATATCAACAACAAGTAATAGAGGTATTAACAGATAAAGAAATATCGGAGAAAGATGCTCCAATAATTGTAAAAAGAGCCTTAACAGATACACTAATGAAAAGAAAAGATGGTATAAAGTTTATACAAGCAGTAAAAGGTTTTACAAAAAGAAATAAGATAGTAAATATTACTTTTCAAATGCTAGATAATAAATATTTAATAGAAAGAGAAGATGCTTTAGAACTATTTAAATTGTTAGGAGAAGAAGCACGTAATTCTGTAATAATTGAACTAATTCTAAAGAAATTAGAAAATAAAGAGTTAGCGCAACTCCCAAATCTTAGAGAGTTACTTGCTCCAATTCTTTCAAGCAAAACCAATATGTATATTTTAACAAGAGTATTAGGGGAAGTTTATCAAAATAAAAATGCGTTAAAATTTATAAAAGCAATATCTATTGGAAATCATCCGGAACAAAAACAAATCGCTGCAGAATTGGTTTTAGATAAAGCAATACGCTGCCATAAAAAAGGAGTAAGACTAGTAGGAACATGTGCAAATGCAAGAGGAGGAAAACAAGCTGAAGAAATAAGAATTGCATTAAAAAACAATAAAATATTACACAATAAAAACGTCGTAATATATATGAAAATCATAGCATCCGCAAGAAAAGAAAAAAATGCTATGATAATAAGAAAAATGATCGAAGAGAGAGTAAAAGGAACATTATCTGTATTAAGTGAAAAAGAATTCAGAAAGGTACTAAAAGAAATTGCAAAGTGTAAAGATAGTAGAAACTGTAACCAAATGGGAAAAGTAGTCTTTGACTACTTCTACAATAAAGAGGAAAAAGAAGAAGGTTTATTCGAATACGCCATGGAAGTATTACGTATTCTAAAAACCACCAATCCTCGACTATTAAGATATACTTATGATGCCATCTATTCTTTGTATCAACAACAAGAAAGAAAGGTAGACTTTGTAAAAGCAATAAGCACTTCTAAAATATATACCGAAACAGAGTATGCCAATGAATTATTAAATAACCCTTGTTTTATGAAGGATAAGAATGCCTTAAGATATATCCAGTTATTAACAAGAATAGAAGAAAAAAAAGTATCATATATGTATGAAATAATGAGTAAAGAAGAATTAAGAAAAAAAGAAGATGGGTATGAATTTATAGAAGAAATAAGTAAATCTAAGGACATAGATAGTGTAGATATGTTAGTAGAAGAGTATCCAGAGATTCCATTATCATTATTAAAAGAAATAACCCAGGCAACCTATCCAGCATCCGATTGTTGCAATCAAATTATTAGGAATCAAAAGATTAAAAATCCATTACCATTAGTAAGAGAAATAGCAAAAATAAATGATTATGGAAAAGTAACGGAAATTACGGACTCCATTATGGAATTAACAGAAATAAAAGAGATAATGGAAAAAGAAAATCCAGAAAGAATATTATTACCAGTAGTAACGGCCCAAAGTGAAGACCATCGAAATTATCTAAGGGAACTTCTTCATAATAAAGAAATGTTGGAAAAAGATAATTTACTAGAATTAGAAACAAAACTTGCAAGTTGTAAGAAAGAAGAACTAGGAGTAACATACAGCGAACTAACAGGAGAAAGTATTTCTACGATTTCTTCTTATCAACCTTTCCCAACCCTAAATGACTTATCAAGAATGATAACGTTTTTAACAAATGAAAGTGACCCAGAAAGAGTTATAAATGAAATGGTTTCTAAAAGTAAAAAGAAAGAAGAGTCCCCAGCCGTAAAAATGAAAAGATTACCAGGACAATAAAAGAAAAAACAAGAAATAAGGTGAAAAATATGAATAAAAAATTGCAACTGTTAAATACCATAGAAAAATTTATCAAAGAGGAAAATAGAAAAAGAAACTTACAAAGAGTAAATTTTGATATATTGTTAAATCAACCAGAAGAATACATTCAAATGATTTTAGATACCGAGGGAGAAAAACAGAAAAGTTTAATAGATTTATTTTCTTCAGAAACATTCTATTATGCAAATAAAGATTATAAACAGAAAGTAATAAGTTTAATTCACACAACTATAGACGAAGTAGTACCAGTTCTAGTATATTTTACACTTTCTGATTCAATTATGAAAAAAGAAGATGGAATAAAATTTTTAGAACTTCTTGCCCAATATCCTAAGAAAAGAGATAAGATAAGAACAGAGCCTATATATGAATTATATGATGTAATAACAACCGAGAAAGAATTAAGAGAAAGAAAAGACATATTAGAAATAACAAAAGATATCCAAGAAAATTCCTATGATGATGAAAATATTAATAGTATAGGAGAACTATTAGACAGGGCACCAAAAGAACTGCTAACAGCGCCAGACTTAAAAGAATTACTAACACCATTAATGAAAACGAAAAAATTAAAAAATTTAAGTAGTGCTTACAAATTTTTACTTGACAAAAGAAATTATGAACCTAGAAAAAATCTAAATAGATTGATAAGAGCAATTTGTTACGGAAGGGAAGAAAATGTAGAAACAACACTAGAACTAGCAGAAAGAGAAGAAATAAGAACACACGAAAAAGGAACAAGACTAGTTGGAATATGTGCTAGTGCAAGAGGAGGAGTAAAAGAAATCGCTATTGCCTTAAGAATTCAAGCAATATTAGAACATAAAAATGTTTTAAAATATATGAAAATATTATCCAAGGCAAAAGGAAAGGACCAATCCCTTTATGCAAGAGTGATTATCGATTATGCTGCAAATAACTGGCTTAATTTAACGGAAAAAGAAATTACTACTTATACGAAATTAATAGCAAACGAAAAAAATGAGAAGAAATCCAACCAAATATTGCTACTAATTTTAGATTTTTTTGATAGTGAGAAAAAAAGAGATAAAAATATAACAAATCTTGTAAATGAAGTAATAAAAACTATAAAAACCGCCAATCAATCACAATTAATATCAATGAATAAAGCGATGGAGTTAATAACGCCATCAGAAAAAAATTCCCCAGAATTTATAAAATCTATTGGTACTTCTAAAATGTCAGAAGGGGTGGAATTTGCGTTAAAATTATTAGAAAGATCAGAGTTCCAAAAGGAAGAAAGAGCACCAGAGTATATAAAACTATTAACAAGAACAAAAAATGAAATTGCAGAATATGTTTATGGTTTTATAATGGATGAAATCTTTAGCGAAAATGAAAAAGGAATAGAATATGCTAAGGCTTTATCAAAGTCACCTTCTAAAGAAACTGCTGAGAAAGCCGTCCTATTTTTAAATGGACAATATAAAGAATCTTTAGAACAATTTAAACGGATTGCTTCATCTAAAACAGAAATAGGAGCAGATTACTGTATAGAGAATGCATTACTTTTAAAATGTCAAAATCCAGAAAAGGTGTTACCAATATTAGATGCCGTATCACAAATAGAAGATAAGTACTTTGCAGAAGAGGTTGTAAACACCTTGGACAGTTTGGCTAAAAAAGAAGAAATAATAAATAGAGAAGATGTAGTGGAACTATTATTACCAGTAGCGTGTGCTCAAAGCAAAGATCAACTAGACTGTCTAAATGCGATGTTAAATAATAGTGAGATGTTAAACCAAGAAAATATTATAGCATTAGAACAAGAGGTATTACGAAAAGCCTCTTTGAATTATTATCATCCAATTTATTTAGATAGTGGAGATTTCTTAACATTTATGTCATTTTTAAATCAAGAAGAACATCCAGAACAGATATTAGATGAAATTGTTAATAATAGTAAAAGTACCGAAGGAATACCAGCGGTAAAAACGAAAAGACGACCAGAACAATAAAAGAAAAAACAAGAAAAAGTGGAATTTTCCTCTTTTTTTTGGTATTCTAATAATGGAACTTATATGGAGGAAGTATGAAAAAGAAAACATTTGAATTAAATTTTCATGGAAGAAAGATTGTAGTAGAACATGGAGAACTAGCAAAACAAGCCGATGGAGCAGTACTAGTTCGTTATAATGATACCGTGGTTTTAACCGCAGCTGTCGTATCAAAAACAGTAAATCTACTATCAGACTTTTTCCCATTAACAGTAAACTATCAGGAAAAACTATATTCGGTAGGAAAAATCCCAGGAGGATTTATTAAAAGAGAAGGACGTCCTAGTGAAAATGCCACTCTTGCGGCACGTATGATTGATCGCCCAATGAGGCCATTATTCCCAGAAGGATTTAAAAATGAGGTACAAATTATCTCAACCGTATTATCTGTAGATCAAGATTGTTCACCAGAGTTAACAGCGATGCTAGCATCATCTCTTGCGGTATCCATTTCAAAAATTCCATTCAATGGACCAATTGCTGGAGTAAAAGTAGGTAGAGTAAATGGAAAATTTGTAATTAATCCTACACCAGAACAGTTAGAAATATCAGACTTAGATTTAACAGTAGCAGGAACCAAAGATGCAATTAATATGGTAGAGTCTAGCGCCAAAGAAGTACCAGAGGATGTTATGTTAGAAGCTCTAATGGTAGGACATAAAGCAGTAAAAGAATTAATCAAATTTGAGGAAAAGATTATAAAAGAAATTGGCGAAGAAAAGATGGAGTATGAAACACTAACCATCGATAGTGATATGAAAGAAAGAATAGCTTCCTTAATTACGAAAAAGATGGATAAAGCACTTCGTATCAAAGATAAACTTAAAAAGTATGATGCTATCGATAAAATAAAAGAAGAAATGGAAGAGTTATATCGTAGTGAAAATGAAGATAAACTAAAAGAAGAAGAATTAGAAGAGTTACTAGTAAAAGTAAATATGGTAGTATCCAATATTGAGTATGAATTATTTAGAAGTATCGTAGTAAAAGAAGGAATAAGACCAGATGGTAGAAAGATGAATGAAATTAGAAAACTATCAACAGATATCGATCTACTTCCGAGAACACATGGTTCTGCACTATTTACTCGTGGAGAAACGCAAGCTCTTTCAGTAACAACGCTAGGAGCAATTGGAGAACATCAAATTCTAGATGGATTAGGTCTAGAAGATCAAAAAAGATTTATGTTACACTATAACTTCCCACAATTTTCAGTAGGAGAAACCGGAAGATATGGAGCTCCAGGAAGACGTGAAATTGGACATGGTGCTCTAGGAGAAAAAGCCCTTCTTCAAGTAATACCAAGTGAAGAGGAATTCCCGTATACTATTCGTGTTGTATCAGAAATTCTAGAGTCCAATGGTTCTTCTTCTCAAGCTAGTATCTGTGCTGGGTGCATGTCTTTAATGGCAGCCGGTGTTCCAATCAAAGCTCCAGTAGCTGGTATTGCTATGGGATTAATTACACATGGAGAAGATTATACAATTTTAACGGATATCCAAGGAATGGAAGACCATCTAGGTGATATGGATTTTAAAGTAGCTGGAACAGAACATGGTATTTGTGCTTTACAAATGGATATTAAAATTAAAGGAATCACAGAACAAATCCTAAAAGAAGCCCTAGAACAAGCTCGTGTTGCTCGTCTTCAAGTACTAAAAGTCATGCAAAAACAAATCAAAGAACCAAGAAAAGAAGTATCAAAATATGCACCTAAGATGGAAACCTTTATGATTGATCCATCAAAGATAAAAGAAGTTATCGGTAAAGGTGGAGAAATGATTACCAAAATTATTTGCGATGCTTCTAACGTAAAAGATGTTAATAACATCAACGCTGTAAAAGTAGACCTAGAAGACGATGGTAGAGTAATCATTTACCATAGTGATCAAGAAATCATCAACAAGACAAGACAAATGATTGAAGAAGTAGTACGTGATGTCGAAGTAGGAAAAATCTATGAAGCAAAAGTAGTAAAAATAGAAGACTTTGGATGTTTTGTACAACTATGGCCAGGATGCGAAGGACTAGTACACATCTCACAACTTTCTCATGAAAGAGTAGACAAAGTAGAAGACGTGGTAAAAGTTGGAGATGAAATCATCGTAAAAGCTCTTGGACCAGATAAAAAAGGAAGACAAAACTTCTCAAGAAAAGACGCTCTTCCAAAACCAAAGAAAAAAGACAAAAAAGAAGAAAAGTAAAAGTTCAGAAATGAACTTTTTTTTCATATACTTATCTAGGTGATAATATGTTAAAGAACAAACTACTTCAAGTAACAATCGTCCTAGTATTAGTACTATTTAGTTTTTATTACACAAACAAAACTATTGATATTATTAAACAAACAGATCCATTAATGAAACAAATCAAAGAAGAAAGTAAAAAATATGAAGAACCGGCTGAAGATGCCAAGATAAAAGAAAATAAAATCACACCAGGAAAAAATGGTAAAGAAGTAGATTATGACGAAACCTATCAAAAAATGAAAAGATACGGTGCCTATAATGAAAGTCTAACGGTATTTAAAGAAACAACCCCATCCATATCGATAGAAGATACTTATGACAAATTCGTAACCGGAGGAAACGAAGAAAAAAGAGCAGTATCCTTGGTGTTTCCAATTAAGAATGACTCTAACCCTAGAGAAATAGTTAGAATTCTAAATCAAGAAGATATAGCAGGAACTTTTTTTATGGATGGATTATGGTTAGAAAATAATTTATCTCTAGTAAAAGATATGTTAAATCATGAATTAGAAATTCTAAATTATAATAACCGTTATGAAGAAATCTATTTTTCTTCCGCCATCCAATATTTAAAAAACGTAACCGGAAAAGAAGCCAATTATTGTTATGCAAACTATGACAATAAAGAGGTAATTGAACTATGTTCCAAATTACAACTGCATACCGTAACTCCGACCATAAAAATTACTAACACGCCATTCCAAGATATCAAAGAAAAACTCCAAAATGCTGCCATTATCTCTTTTCCAATTAATGCCACAACAGAAATAGAATTAAAAACAGTAATAGATTATATTAAGTCAAGAGGATATAAAATTGTTACTCTAAAAGAACTATTAAGTGAATCTCTAGAAAAGTAACGACTAAAGAAGATGCCGTAGCATCTTTTTAATTGACAAAGAAAAAGAAAACAATTAGACTAAGAATCAATAAGGAGGAAAAATATGAGTTACGGAGAATATGACAGAAGAAATGGAAGAATTAACATAGATGCAGCTGATTTTCAAATAGCTGATTTTAATAAGGATTGGAAAGTCATTCATACCCTTCATCCAGGGGAAGCGGAAATCATTTATGAAAAAAAGAATGCTGATAATATGGATCTTTACTTCGTAGATTATATAAAAGAAGAAAATATACTTGCCTTAGTAGGAAGAAATGAAGAAGCTTATTTAGTAAAAATGATTGACAAAAATGGAAATTTATATAATAAATTTAAATGGGAGTATATTAAGGAATTAAAATGCCCTATATATAGAGTAGATCGAGGTGTTTACGGTATTAATATAGAAAACGGTTTTGAGTTGTGCTCAACCAATACCACAACTCCACATAATATCATGGGTGAAATGCAAGATTGGAATACAGGTTGTTTTAAAGAATTAGGAGAGGGTACTGCTCACCTTGGAGAAGTTGTAAAAGGCCAATATTTAGAAGTAGATATCTCCTATGGAAATGTAGATTCACTTCATATCCTATGCTCTTTAGCAAGAGAAACCCAATTAAAGTATTATCCATATATGACAAGTGATAGAACACAAAAAGTAATAGAATTAGGAGAAGAAGGAGAGTGGTTATCTCCAAGAATGGTTGTCAGAAGGTTTTCTTTGAATCCATATTCTGAAGAATTAGTAAATGCCATAAGAAATGAGAAACAAAAACAAGAAACAAAATCTGAAAGTGCCAAGAAATTATTAAAAACAAAAATAGAAAGTAGTAAAAAATATAATCTATAATATAGAATAATCTTTTCTATCAAAAGGAGTAGAAGAAAAAATGACAAATTCCAAAGGAAAAAACGAACTGGCTTTAAAAGAAATAAAGTATTTCTTAAACGAATACAATAACAAACAAATAAGTATCTATGAACTAATGGAGAATATCATGGCATTATATCGCTATCGCTATCCATTTGATGTTATGAAATTTGAAGAAGGAGTTATTAATGCTCTAACAATCGATATAGAAATAACATTAGAAAAAAGAAAACAAAAATTACAAGAAGGAATCGATGAGAAACTATACTTTGAAATAGACCCTAAAACTAGGGGAATCGTAATTAGAGTAGGAGAAGATATTATTTTTCAGGATATAAAAACAAGCGGAAAAGAATTATGTTTCTCTGATACTGGAAAAACAGGATTATGTGAAATGCAGATGGAGATATGGCCATATGTAGATAATACAAGGTTAGATACAATTGCTCTTCCAATGACTCCTAATGTAATTGTGATAGGAAAAAATAAAGTAATAAAAAATCTAAATGAGAACAAAACGTATATGGATATAATTAAAGATATGAAAAGTGATTCACGAAGTGATTTTCATTCTGGATTAATTACCGAGATAATTTCAAAAAGTACAGATCAAAACTTACCTTCACCAGTTTATTCTTATGTAGAATATTATGAGAATCAAGTCGAATATGTCGCAGACATACGACCAAGAGAATATATATCCGTCTATTCGATGAAAGAGGAAGGTTATGAAAAAAGTGCCTATATTATAAAATCTATTTCCTGGGATGAACATATCGCTGAATTATATCAAGAAGAGTTAAAATTAGCCAAGGAACATCATCATAATTATGCACTCCTAGATAATATTTTATTAAAATATAGAATCCAAGAAAAAAAGAAAATTCTCTTACCAAGAAAAGCCACGGATAAACAATATTAAAAAAGTAATATAAGAGAAAAGTAGAGAAAACTCTACTTTTTTCCTGCCCAAAACCTCGAATTTACAGAAATATCAATTGTTTTAGAATAATTTTTATAGTATACTTAACTATAGGGTGAAGAGTATGTACTTAAAAGAAATAGTAACAAGTGGATTTAAATCGTTTGCAGATAAATTAGATATAAAATTAGATGATAGAATTACTTGTATTGTAGGACCAAATGGATCTGGAAAAAGTAATATTGTCGATGCCGTAAGATGGGTTCTAGGAGAGCAATCCGTAAAATCTCTTCGTGGAGAAGGTTCCATGAGTGATGTTATATTCTCTGGAAGTAAAAGTAGAAATCCCTTAAATGTTGCCTCTGTAGAACTAGTTTTTGATAATTCAGATCACTTTATAAATGTACCATATACAGAACTATCTATCAAAAGAAGAGTATATCGTAGTGGAGAAAATGAATACTATTTAAATGGGGAAAAATGTAGGTTAAAAGACATTAGTAATTTATTATTAGATACAGGTATGGGAAAAGAATCCTTTAATATCATTTCACAAGGAGAAGTAGAGAAAATATTAAGTAATTCTCCAACCGATAGAAGAATTATTTTTGAAGAAGCAGCCGGTATTTTAAAATATAAAAAGAGAAAAGAAGAAGCCTTACGTAAATTAGATAGAACTCACAATAACATTGATAGAGTAAATGACATTATAAGTGAATTAGAAAGTCAAGTAGCTCCTCTAAAAGAACAAAGTGAAAAAGCAAAAATTTATTTAGAAAATAAAAAAGGATTAGATAATTATGAAGTGGCTCTACTTGCTTATGATATTGAAAATTCTAGTATGGAGTTAGATAGAATTAAACAAGAAAAAGAAAAACTAGAAAAAGAAATTATGGAGTTATCCAACGAAACCTCAAAAAGTGATGCACTCGATTTAGAACAAGCAAACAAACTAGAAAAATTAGAACGAGAAGAAGCAAATCTTCAAAGAAGACTATTAGAAGTAACCGAAATGGTAGAAAAAGTAAATGGAGAAAAGAATCTTCTTCAAGAAAAAAAGAGTCAAAACAAAGAAGAACAAGAAATCAAAGAAGAGATGCAAAAAACATTAGATAAAAAGTCTAGTATAGAAAGCATGATTCAGAAATTAAAAACAGAACTAGATATTGTAATAGAAGAAGGAAAAAAAGAAGAAGAAAAAGGAAAAACAATCACAGAATCCTTACAAAAGGTAAAAGGTAAGAAAAATATGTTAATGAGTGATTATTCTTCCCATGAAAAAAGTATCATAACCCAGAATCATAAAATTACTAGTTTAGAACGAGAAATTGAAGAAGGTGGGGACTTACCAAGTAGTGTAAGAAAGGTACTAGAATCTTCCTTATCAGGAATTCATAACACAATAGGAAATATATTAAATACGAAAGAAGAATACGTAAAAGCCTTAAATATTGCAATTGCAGCCAATAAAAACTTTGTAATTACTAGTGATGAAATATCAGCCAAACAAGCCATTAATTATTTAAAAGACAATCATCTAGGACGAGCAACATTTTTTCCATTAAATGTAATTACTTCTAGATATGTAGATAAAGATTCTCTAAAAATATTAGAAAAAGACGAAGACTTCCTTGGTGTTTTAAGTGACTTAGTAGAATATGACAAAAAATATCAAAACATCGTAGAAAATCAACTAGGTATAGTAATTATTGCAAAAGACTTAGATAGTGCAACACGTCTTAGTCATAAAGTAAATAGACGTTATAAAGTCGTAAGTCTAGATGGGGATGTAGTAAACGTAGGAGGAAGTCTAACTGGAGGATCTATTATTCGTCAAACCAAAAGTATTATTGTTTTAAAACAAGAACTAAAAAGACTAATCGACAATAAAACTCTTCTAGAACAAGAATTAGAAGAAATAAAAAAAGAGTTAGAAGAAGTAGAAGAAGAAGTAAAAGAAATCGAAGAACAAGAATTTTTAGTTTCGAAAAACAAGGTAACCATCAAAGAAAGATATGACACAAAATCAGAAGAAATAAAGAAAGAAAGACAAAGATTAGAAGAAGTAGAAAAACAGTGGCAAGCTCTACAAGCCATTTCAAATAACGCTCTAAGCGAAAAGGAACAAGAATTAATTGAAAGATATCATACACTAAATGCCGAAAAAGCAACAATTCAAATTACGTTAGAACAAATGCGAAAAGACATTGAAGATATCAAAAGAGAACAAGAAGAACGACTAGCAAGTGATAAATTAAAAAATTCAAATTTAAGAGCCTTAGAAAAGACTCTTCATGAAAAAGAAGTATTTACTAATCGTTTAGAAATAAAAATGGATACGATGCTAGAAACATTAAATAACGAATATGAATTAACTTTTGAAAAGGCAAGAGAAAACTATCACTTGGATGTAGAACCAGAAGAAGCCAGAGCAAAAGTAAATACTTACCGAGCAAATATCAAACGAATTGGTATGGTAAATCTAGCAGCCATCGAAGAATATGAACGAGTAAATACAAGGTATGTATTCTTAACCAATCAAAGAGAAGATTTATTAAAAGCCGAAGATACACTACTGGAAATTATGAATGAAATGGACGATGTAATGAAAGAAGAATTTAAAACAACCTTCGACCAAATTACCAAGGAATTTAGACAAGTATTTAAAGAACTATTTAATGGTGGACATGCAGATTTAAAATTAACAGAGCCAGAGAATCTTTTAACAACAGGCGTAGAAATTGTAGCTTCTCCTCCAGGAAAGAAACTAACCACAATTTCTCTATTGTCTGGTGGTGAAAAAACATTGACGGCAATATCATTATTATTTGCAATACTAAATGTAAGAACGGTGCCTTTCTGCTTATTTGATGAAGTAGAAGCGGCCTTAGACGAAGCAAATGTTGCTCAATTTGGTAGATATTTAGATCACTATAAAAATAAAACTCAATTCTTAATTATTACTCATAAGAAAAAAACTATGGAATATGCGAATACTCTATATGGTATTACCATGCAAGAGTCAGGAGTATCCAAATTAGTTAGTGTAAAATTAAATGAGGCAGTAGAATCTTTATAGAGAGCAAACGCTCTCTTTTATTGACATAAAATAAAATCTATGTAAAATAAAAACCAGAAAAGAGGATACTATGTCAAAACTATTAAAAACAAACGTAATACCGATTGAATATAATAATAGGACCGAGAAAAAAGCTAAGAGAATAAAAAGAATCTTAGAACAGAATCCTCTGTTTTTTCGGGAATTTTTATCTTCTCAAAATATCATCAGTTGTATTGATGAACGAAAAGAATTATATATACCAAGAAAAGATTCTATTTTTCATCATTTAGAAGGTATCACCGAAGAAGAGGCAAAAAATATCTTAGAATTACAAAGTTTTAATGCAGAAGATAAAGCAAAGTTATTATTGTATATGTTAAATGAAGAATACGAAGGCGACTATCAAATGGAAAAGATAGAAAAAGAAGAATTACAACAAGAAATAACTTATATCTATTATTGTGATAGAAAAGATTATAAAGGCCTATATTCTTATATTCTAAATCCTTCAACAAAAAAAGTAACAGAAGCCTTAGCTTGGTTAAATGAAAATTATCGATTTCCTCTTTTAAATTATCTAGTAGAACGGCAACTAGAACTATTAAAACAAACATATCTAAGAGAAAGTAAAGAAGATGTTGAAAAACAATTAACAGACATGTTAAAAATTATGGTATTAGAAGATTTAGAAGTAGAAGAGATAGAACCAGAGTATAAAAAAATCACCTATCCAATGACCAAAGAAAAATCCATCACCTTGGTAAAAGAGTTTTTAATAGAGATAGATCCTTCACTTAATTGGTTAGAAAAATTTTGTGAAGCCCTAAAAAATAATGTATTTTTAGATACGATAGAAGAGTGGGAATGTATAGAAGGGCCTGATAATAATTGGTATATCGCAACACCATGGCAAGAAACACTAGAAGATGCTATTGATATGGTACATGAGATAATTCATTATTTTAGTTGTATAGGTAGTGTGAATCATAAAAATAGTAGGTATACCTTATCAGAATTTCCAAGTTTGTTTTTTGAAGATAGAATGTGTGAATTCTTAATAAAAAAAGGGTATCCAAAAGAAGAAGTAGAAAAATATAGATGGAATCGCACGGTAAGAGTAGCCAAGTATTGTGAAAAAGTAGAAGATAGAATAATCCATATGAAAGATAAACAAAGGAAAACAGTAATTACTCTAGAAACTGAAAAAGATAAAAACAGTCTAGAAGCAAAAGAATTAGGAATATCTAGCGAAGAATTAGCTATCGAATCTTGTGAAGATAATCTTTATGAATTAATAACATCTCCAACACTACTTTTAGATGCATACCCTTATATCATTGGTAGAAGATATGCAAAGACTTTATTAACGCAAATAGAAGAAAATGAGGATATCATACCTAAGATGGTATCGATAACAAATAGAATAAAAGACAGAAAAAAAGACGATATATTAAATGAATTAGGATTATCTCCACCATCCAAAAAGGAAGTAACTGAAAAAATAAAAAAACTTACTGGATAAGAAAAAAATTGACAAGGAAAAGAAAAAAAACTAGAATAAGAAATAAAAAAGAAAAGAGGAAAAATATGTTTATAGTAGATCCAAAAATAGACCCACCAACAGAAGAAGAAAAAGAAGGGGCAATAAATTATTTAAAAGCAACCATTCAAGAAACAGAACAAGCAAAAACGAAAGCAGAGCTGGAAGAACTAACAAATCAAATAATCGCCACTTGTGTGAATTTAGCTAAAAATCCATACTCTAAAAATTCTTATGAAATTAGAGAAAGAGCTTTCTTACATAACTTATTTGATGCGAGAACTTCTTTTCAACTATTCCCTAATTTATCTATTACAGAGAGAATAGGATTAATCAAAGGAATAATTATTTCGCAGCATATAAGTCTTCGACTATATCACAGACTAGAAGACTTAACCACGAAAGAAAAGATAGATAAAGTAACAAGAATAATTAGTGATAGCCAAACAGAAGAAATTTCCTATAAAGAAAAAGAGTATTTTATGAAAGGAATAGAGTATCAGATAAAATACGACGAACAACAAAAACTAGAAAGACAAGAATCTTATTTTGATAAAATGGCAATGCAAAGCGAAGAAATAAGAAGCGCCAAAGAAGAACTATTAATAGCTCTTACGGAGAAAGATAAAAGAGTAGAAGATTATTGTGATTTGCATAACAAAGCAACACAAATCACAACACTATGTACAAAGTTAGCATCATCACCAACCTCTTCAGATATTTGGAATTTAGAAGGTGAAAGTCACGCAAGGGAAATTGCGCAAAATATAATAGATGCCAAAAACTCTTTCTATAGAGTAGAAAATATTTCTATGAAAGATCGTCTAAATTTAATTCGTGGAATGATTATAGGAAGAAAAATTGATGAACAATTACCAGAAACTTTGGAAGATTTAGATGTTGATAAAAGAAACAAAAAAATAAATAAGCTAGCAGAGATAACGCAAAGAGGAATGATGTACTCTGAGGAATTTAACTATTTTAGAGAGGGAGTAAGTCTTGGAATAAAACTAAGACATGAAAATAAACAAAATAAAAAGAGCTATTAAATAGCTCTGTATTGATCCTTTCCTTTGAAAGGATTTTTTTTGTCGATATGATCAGTAAATAGAATTCCGTTTAAATGATCAAGTTCATGTTGAAAACAAATCGCTAACTCCTCGCGAGCTCGAACATGGATTTTTCTACCTTCCATATCGTAAGCTTCCATCGTAACTCTAGCATATCTTGGAACAATTCCTTCAACAGGTCGATTAACAGATAGACAACCTTCACCCATTTCTACATAAATCTTCTCAACAGAATTACTAATAATCTTAGGATTAATTAAAATATAAGTTTCAAATTCTCCTTCATCAATTTCATTCACAACCACAAAATATCTTTTAGGAACCCCTAATTGAATTGCTGACATTCCCATACCTGGACGTAAATCATATTTTTCAGACAATTCTTCAATTTGAGAATCATGCAAATAATCAATCATAGATTGAATTAATTCTTTATCTTTTTTAGTTAATGGAAATTCTACTTCTTTACTAACCATTCGTAATCTTTTATCTTTTTCATCTAAAATGTCTTTCATTCTAAGCATAGTACCACCTCATTACGCATTATAGTTTATCAAAAAAAAAAACAAATGAAAAGGTTATATTTTTCTTTTCATAGAAAAACTTTCATGTAATTGGTAAATTTTTGTAGTATCTCGAATAAACAGGACAGCATTCGTAAAACTTTCTTCTGTTGCCTGTGGATTTTCTAATTCATCAAAAGAATCCGCAAAACTAGAAAACAAATCATCTTCTACCATTCGATTAAAGTCTTCTTCAATGATAGAAAGATTCCCAAGAATAAGAGGTCTTTTTATTTGTTCTTTAAAATTTGTATTCCTCCAAAACTGCTCTAGCATCGTAGCTGTTAGCGTATATCCAAAGGGTTCATCCAAAGACTCAAAATCTAACGTTCTTAAATAGGATTGTAAAGGGTAGGAAAAACGATAACTGTCAAGTTGTTTAATCTCTTTCATAATATCACTCGTTTGAAATACATTAATAACTTCATCTAACATTTCTGCTTGTTGACTCTCATAGATAAATCTATCTTGCAAATAAGAAGTAAAATAATGAAGACCATTTCGTAGCCAATAACCATTCGTACCAATTCTACCATGACTTTTTATTCTGGATTTTAATAGATGATTTAGCTCATGAGTAAATATATTTAATAAATCATTTTGACTAACTCCAAGAGTAGAACAAAATAATTTAGGACGGTCTTGTTCGAAAATACAACGACCATCTTTCTCAAAATAATAAAGTTGATTGGAAGTGGAGATTGCAGGACATTCGGTAAAATCATCTTCCGAAAAAATTTTCATCTCCTGGTACTGATGGTCTTCGATAATCTCTTTTAAAGGACGAGATTTTATAAAAAAAATCACTTTCAAAAACTAAATCCCGAAGAATTGGTAAAACCCATTTTCCATAATACAAAAGAAAACCGGTCAAAGAAACTCCAATCATATCCATTGGTAAATCAGAAGAAGTATTCTTTCCATACTTTTTATTTATCATAGAAAAAATAATATTTAAAGAGTCCTCTTTCCCCATACAACTACCTAAAAAATATCATAACAAAAAAAGTGTATATATGTATACACTTTTTACTTAAATAGAGAAACGGCAACCAAGAACAATAACTAATAAGATAAATAAAACTAAAATAATTGCATAATTTGAATTGTTGCTATGACCATAATAGTAAGGATAGTATGGCATTTGATTATATTGACTACTACAGCAAGTAGACCCATTACCATAATAATACATAAGATAGCCTCCTTTACATTATCTATTATAAATTATGTAAATTGACAAAAAGTGTTAATAAAATGAACCTAGGACTGATATCTTTTTTCAATTCCATCAAAAATGTGATATTATAATATAGAATGGAAGGTGATGCAATGAAGAAAATAATCAAATACTTAGACAAACCACTTTTAATTGTTTCAGTATTACTTTTCATTATTGGACTAATTATGGTGTTTTCTGCATCCAATGTAACAGCTTATATGTCCCATGCCGTAAGTCCTTATAATTATTTTATAAAACAAGCATTATTCTTAATTGTAGGACTCATTATGTCGATTATCATGATAAAATTTACAACCAAAGCCTATGGAATGTTTTCCTGGGGACTATTAATTATTATCATGATAAGTTTATTAGCCTTACTTATTATAGGGCAAGCAAAAAACAGGGCAATTTCATGGTACGACCTAGGTCCTATTAGTATTCAACCGAGTGAATTTGCCAAAGTCATAACCATTGTTTGGCTGGCAAGATACTATGAAAAAAACAAAAAAATGACAAGTTATGGAAAAAGTCTATTCCCATTAATTGTCTGTGGTATTATTACTTTATTAATTTTTATTCAACCAGATTTAGGAACAGCAATAATATATACAGTAATTGTTGGAGTTATGTTTTTAGCATCTCCAGTACTAAAAGAAATAAAGATAAAAACAGTTTTCGCTCTCCTAGGACTGGCAGTATTTGCAGGAGTAGCTTTATTAGGAGCTGGAAAATCAGTCCTATTAGAACGTCAATTAGAACGTTTTGATTTTAGTAATCCATGTGATAAATTATTAACGAGTGGTAACCAAGTATGTAACTGCTATATTGCCATAAATAATGGTGGATTAACAGGAGTAGGTCTAGGAAACTCAACACAAAAATATTTATATTTACCAGAACCATATACCGACTTCATTTTTGCAATCATTGTAGAAGAATTAGGTATTATCTTTGGAATTGGAATTATCTTAATGTATATGTTCTTATTATATAGAGTATTAAAAATAGGAAGGGATAGCCCAACTAATAGAGGAGCTCTCCTATGTTACGGAGTTGCCGTATATATATTTTTACATATAGCTATTAACTTAATGGGAATATTTGGACTAATGCCAATGACAGGAGTACCATTACCATTTATGAGTTATGGAGGAAGTTTCACCATCTGTTTAATTGCAGCATTAACTATTGTACAACGTGTTAGTGTAGAAAATGGACTATGTAAGGAAAAACCTGAGAAAGCAAAATAGATTGACTTTCCAGGCTTTTTATGATAGAATAAAGCTCATTAAAAGGAGCTAATGGAAAATGAGTGATCAAATAGAATTACTAAGAGATGTCTTACTTAAAAATATAGCAAATGCGTCTCAAGTTTTTATTGTTGGGCATAATACACCAGACTATGATGCTATTGGCTCTGCTCTAGGGGTTGCAACGATAGCAAGCGAATTAGATACAAAAGCTTATATTGTGGTAAATGATTTAGCACAAGAATTGGATTCTGGTGTAGCTAAAATAATCGAAGATACCAAAGATGATTATCACTTTATCAATTTAGAAGAATTCCAAGCATTAGCTAATAAAAATTCTCTACTAATTACTGTAGATGTAAATAAAAAATATTTAACTTCAGTACAAGAGGATTTAGATAAAGTAGGAAAAATTATGATAATTGATCATCACCAAGAAACAGACCAAACGATAGTGGCTGACTATAAACATATCGATGAACGTGCTTCAAGTACCTGCGAAATAGTAGCTCAGCTTTTACAAAACTTGGAAATAAATTATTCGGAAGAAATGGCAAACTATTTATATGCTGGTATTGTTTTAGATACCAAAAGCTTTCAAAAAAACACAACAGCAACAACTCACGACACAGCTGAAAAATTATATGCTAGAGGAGCGAGTTATGAAGTTGTTAGTAGATGGCGTGTTGCAAATTATGAAGAAGACAAAAAAATAAATAATTTAATCTTTGGTTCTAATATAATAAGAGAGATTGGACCAAGCGAAACAACGGAAATCACAATAAATAATAATTCTATTCGAGTATACACTAATATTTTAGGTGCCCCACAAGTTTCTTTTGCAATTAACAGAATAACACCACATGAAATTTATCGTAGAGATTTATTAGCAAGAGCAGCCGATAAAATTGTCGCAAAGTATGCAGAAGTAGCTGTAGTGATGGGATATGTAGATGAAGAAACAGTAGGAATCTGTGCAAGAAGTAAAGGAAATCTAAATGTAGGAAACTTATTAGAGGTATTTGAAGAAAAAGACTATACTTACTTTCCTCAGGAAACTCCCCCTAAATCTCCAGTATGTGGTGGAGGCGGTGGACAACAAATTGCTGGTGGAAGTGTAACAACATCAAATATTTTTGCTTTAGAAGAACTATTAATGGAAAAGTTATCAGAAATGAAAGTGGATGAAGAAAATATTGTGTCACAGCAAGAACCTGAAGATACCATCGTAATAGTAGGAAAGAAAGAAGAAAGATTAGTAGAAAATAAAGGAAAAAGAAAATTAAGAATTCCTCCAAAAAAAGAAAAAGTTCAATAAGAACTTTTCTTTTTTTATCTAAGAATAAAAGAGAGGAGGTCATATGTCATTTCATTATAGGTACAGAAAACAAATTGTAATAGGATTATTAATAGTAATAATTATTGGAAGTATAGGAGGCTTTGTTATTTATAAATATCAAACCCTTCCCAAAGAAAAAACAATAGACACAGTAAAAGTACAAAAAATAAAAAAGGAAAAGAAAGAAGAAACCATAGAAAAAGTAGAAGAATATATGGTAGATATCAAAGGGGAAGTAAATAATCCAGGGATATATAAATTAAAAAAAGGGTCAAGAGTCATTGATGTGGTAGGAGAAGCTGGTGGATTAACGGAAAGTGCAGATACTTCAGTCATTAATTTAAGTAAGAAGATAACCGACGAAATGGTAATTATCATATATAGTAGACAAGAAGTAGAAAACTGGGTAGCAACGAAACAACAAGAAGAATATCTTCAAAAGAAGTGTCTTCTAGAAGAAGAGGGACAAGTAGAAAACGATGCTTGTATAGAAGAAAAAACAGAGCCAGAAGAAAAACAACCATCCACGATGGTAAATATTAATACCGCAACCAAAGAAGAATTGATGACCTTACCTGGTATAGGAGAAACTAAGGCAGAAGCAATTATTTCTTATCGCAAAAAAACTCCATTCCAAAAGATAGAAGATTTAAAAAATGTATCTGGTATCGGAGATTCTACTTTTGAAGAAATTAAATCAAATATTACCGTCGAATAAATACTTATATCTTTTTCTTCTATTGGTAGGAATCTCTACAATAGTAAGAATAACAATACCAAGACAATCTCATTATTCTAAAACCACCAAACAAGTAACTGGAATTTTAATAAGTAATAAACTAGAAGAACAAAAAGTAACAATGATGATTCGAGGAAAAGAAAAAATAAAAGGTGTTTATTACTTTAAAACAAAAGAAGAAAAGAAAAAATATCAAAAAGAAATAAATTTAGGAGACCATGTAGAAATAAAAGGACAGTTAACTACTCCCAGAGAACCAACCACCAAAAACTTATTTAATTATAAAACGTATTTACAAAGAAAAAACATATTCTACATAATAAACATAGAAAAAATAACCAAAAGAAAAAATAATACTTCTCTATATTATAAAATAAAAAATGAAATAGAAAAAAGAAAAATGAACCCTTATATAGAAGCTTTTCTATTAGGAAATCAAGAAAATATTAGAGAAGAAGCAAAAATAAGTTACCAAGAAAATGGAATTAGTCATTTGTTTGCTATCAGTGGAATGCAATTTTATCTTCTAGCAAAATTCTTATTAAAAGGATTAACAAAGATATGCAAAAAGGAAAAAACAAGATATAAAATAGTATTCTTAATTTTACTAGGATATCTTACGTTAATAGAGAAAACCGCATCTATTATAAGAAGTGTTTTATTTTTCTTTTTATTTTCTATAAACAAAGTCTGGAATTTATCTTTCAAGAAAACAAGTCTAATACTTTTATCCTTATCAATAACAGTATTAATCAATCCCTTTTATATAACTGAAGTCGCTTTTTGGTATTCCTATGTAATCAGTATTGGTTTCTTATTGGTTTTAAAAGGAAATACTTCTTATCTAAAAACACTAATAAAAACATCTTCTCTTGCCTTTTTATTAAGTATTCCAATAAGTCTTTATTATTGGAAAGAAATAAATGTTTTTAGTATTATCTATAATTTGTTTTATATTCCTTTCGTAAATATAGTTTTATTTCCAGCAAGTATCATAACTTTTCTATTTCCAATATTAGAACCAATCTATAATGTTTTAATAAAAGGATTAGAAACTTCTTCTATCTATCTAAGTAATATCCAGATTGGAAAATTCATATTCGCAAAAATTCCTATTATCTTTTATTTTATATATTTAATTATCATCTTCCTAGTATTAAAAACCAATCGAAAGAAGTGGAAAATAATTCTTACAATAGGATTAGTTCTACATTACACCATACCGACGTATTTTCAAAAAGATTTTATAAAAATAATAGATGTAGGACAAGGAGATTCCATCTTAATATATTCCAAAGGAAAAACAGTCTTAGTAGATACTGGAGGGAAAATAACCTATAATACCAAGGAAGAATCATCCACAATCACCAAATATATAACAATACCATTATTAAAAAATTTAGGAATAAAAAAATTAGATTATATATTTCTAACTCATGGAGATTATGATCATATGGGAGAAATATTATACTTAGAGAAACACTTTAAAGTAGAAAATATTTATTTAAATTTAGGAGCAGAAAAAGAAATAGAAAAAGAGGTAAGAAAAGAAATAAAAAATGTAAAAAAAGTAAAACAAGAAGAAATCTTTTCCATAGGGAATTTTACTATCTATCAACTAAATAAAGAATGGAAAGAAGAAAATACAAGTAGTTCAGTATACTATGTGATTCATCCTAATTTAAATATTTTATTGATGGGAGATGCTACCATAGAAACTGAAAGATATTTACAAGAAAATTACAATTTAAATGCAGACATTTTAAAAGTAGGACATCATGGTTCCGACACTAGTACGAGTCTTTCATTTTTAAAAGAAGTATCTCCTAGATTAGCAATAATTTCTGTCGGAGAAAAAAATCGTTATCACCATCCCAAAGAAGAAGTAATAGAAAGACTAATCAATCAGAAAATACCATATTTAACCACAATAACTTCAGGAACCATTACTATCTTTCCAAAAACAGAAGTAATAATAGAAGACAAAAAAGAAAGATAGACAATTTAGATAAAACAAGATACAATAAGATGGAAGTAAAGGTGATTTTATGAAAGAGATAAATAAAATGTTAGACCAAGAAGTAAACCAAGTAAACTTGATTCATTCCTATCAAGAGGCTTGTAGTAATAAAGAATTTAAAAAGTTTATAGAAACTCTTCCTATCGAAGAAGAAATATTAATGAAATATACATCAAACTTAGAAGATGCTTTTGAAGAAGAGAAAAATTGTAAGAATTGCAAAAGCCTAGCTTGTTGCAAAAATAAAGTAGTAGGGTATAGATATACACCAGAAAAAGAAAAAAGTATTATTAAATTTTCATATCAGGCTTGTAAATGGAACCAGTTAGCAATGAAAGAAAATGCTTATAAAGAAAATCTAGAATTATTCGATATGCCAATAGAAATCAAAGAAGCTTCTCTAAAAGAAGTCTATACAGATGACAAATCAAGAGTACCAATTATTAAATATTTTAAAGAATTTATGGAAAAATACCAAAAAAAAGAAAATCCGAAAGGATTATATTTAACAGGATCCTTTGGCAGTGGAAAAACGTATTTAATTGCTGCTCTATTAAATGAAATGGCGAAGAAAAAAGTTCGTTGTGCCTTAGTTTATTATCCAGAATTTCTAAGAAGTCTAAAATCCTCTTTTCAAACAGATTACAACGAAAGATTTGATTTTATAAAAACATCTCCAGTATTATTATTAGATGATATTGGAGCAGAAAATGAAAGTAACTGGGCAAGAGATGAAGTATTAGGACCAATTCTTCAATATAGAATGCAAAACCATCTAGCAACATTTTTTACTTCAAACTTAACCCTAGAAGAATTAGAATCCTCTTTAGCAATTACATCGTCTGGAGTAGATAAAGTAAAAGCAAGAAGAATCATAGAACGAATTAAACAGTTAACGATACCTATGGAATTAATTGGTAAAAACAGGAGAAATTAATCTTTTGTTTTTCTTTACATTTTTATAAAAAAATGATATCATAATCTCATTTCTGGGGGAGTACAGATGAAAATATTAAGAAAATTAAATAAAAGAGAAACACTAGAAAAAATATCAATTATAATATTATTAGTAGCTTTCGGTTTGACATACTATAAAAATAATATAGAAACCAAAGCCTACCAGTTAAAATATGAAATTATTAATACCAAAGATATGGCAATGGCAAATGTAGCAGAAAAAAAACAAACAGAAACAAAAGAAAATACAAATAGTGTTTTTCAGATATATAAACAAATGAAAAATGGAACTTATGAACAAAAAGAGTCTCCAGTAGAAGTGGCGTTACCAGCAAGAAAAAATACCGTATCAACATTATCAAAACCAAAGAGAGTATGGTATCTTCCAACACAGATGGGAACTTTAACAAGTTCAGTAACCGCTTCTCATTTTGCATTAGATATCACAAGTCCAAGAGGAACGGCTGAACCGATTTATCCAGTAGCAAATGGAACCATATCAGGAATTTATTATGATTCCGCTGGAGCAAAGATTGTAACAGTAAACCATACCATTAATGGGAAAAATTACACTTCTCAATATGTACACTTATCTAGCTTTGCTCCCAATCTGTATATAGGTAAACCAGTGACGATAAATGATTATTTAGGATTCATGGGAAGGACCGGAGTGGCAACAGGAGTTCATCTACATCTAGCGGTTCTAGATTGTAGTATTTTCAATAATCAGGATAGAAATTGTTCTTCCTTAAATGGCTTTTTCAGATATGGAAGAACAAGATATTATCAAGGTTTTCGAGGTCTACAATCGGTAATGACAGTCCCAGCATCATGGACAAGTAGATAAAAAGGGTTGAACAAAGAAAAAAAAAGTGCTATGATGGATTCATAGCAGAAGAAATACATTGACAAAGGATATGATAAGTTAGACACTTTTTAAAGAGAATTCGTGGTTGGTGAAAACGAAGAAAAGACTAATTTATTACTCCCTTTCGAGTAGAATTATCAAAAATAATTCCGGCTAGTCCGTTATCAAAAAAGAGTAAAAAGAAGGATGGTACCGTGTATTAAGAACACTCCTAGAAAAGGGAGTGTTCTTTTTATTTAAAAGAAATGAGGAATATTATGAGAAAGCCAAAGCCGAGATTAAAAGATTATGCGGATCAAGCAATTGTTATCTTAGAAAAACAAAAGGATAATAAAATTTTTACAAGATACGCAAAAGCCGTCTTATCAGAAAGATATTTATCGGAGGACATGAGTATAGAAAGGTTAGGCAAAAAAGCACTAAAATCCAGAAGTGATTTTGAAAAAGAAATTATTTGGGATGCCTTAACGACTAAATTACTAGTAACCGAAGAAGAAAAAGTATCTATAATGGAATTACACCTAATAGAAATATTACCTATCGATTACATAGTAAAATTAACTCAAAATGCAATTAGTCCTCAAATGAAAAGTTATGCCCAAAAAGTCTGCTATGAAAAACAATTACGATTAGAAGAAGAATTAGGATTAGGATTTATTGATCACCAAAAGTATGAACAAGATAATATAGAGGAAGAAAAGAAAGAGATAACAGGAAGAGAAAAACCAAGAATTTCGAAAAGTGAGCAATTCAATCGAAGTATTTCAACCAAGAAATTTCTACAAAACTTTTACGGTATTACCTGTCAAGAAGAAAGAGTCACGCATGAAGTAATGGAACGGATTTTAAATGAGAAAGGATTTTCTACGCCAACACGCGGAGGAATACAAAGTATAACCATAGACAAAGTCGCAACGGGAGAATGGATTTTAGTAAGAGATGGAAACAGAAGAAGAAATGCAAGAATTATTCCCTATATGAATCCCCGTGGAATGCTACTAGAAAAATTATCAAGAGATTTGGGAATACCATATCAAAAAATAAGATACAACATAAAGGAGAGATAATATGATAAATATAAAAGAAAATGAAAGATTAAGTATAATGAATCACTCTTGTGCCCACCTTTTAGCACAAGCAGTAAAACATCTTTATCCAGAAGCAAAATTCTGGGTAGGACCAGTAATAGAAGAAGGTTTCTATTATGATATTGATTTAGGAGATAAGACATTAACAGATGAAGAACTTCCTAAAATAGAACGAGAAATGAAAAAAATTGCGAAAGATGGAAAAAGAATTGTACGTCAAGAATTATCTAAAGAAGAAGCCAAAGAAAAATTTAAAGACGATCCATATAAACAAGATTTAATCTCTAGAATGGACGAAAACGAGGTAACAATTTCTTGTTACACACAAGGAGACTTTACTGATCTTTGTAGAGGACCACATGTAGAAACAGTAAAAGAATTAAAACATTTTAAATTGATAAAACATAGTGGTGCCTATTGGAAAGGCGATGCCAAAAATAAAATGCTTCAAAGAATTTATGGAGTATGTTTTGAAACAGAAGAAGACTTAAATGCCCACTTACAAGAACTAGAAGAAGCAAAACAAAGAGATCATAGAAAAATCGGTAAAGAACAAGAACTATTCATGACTCACGAATTAGTAGGATCTGGTATGCCATTATGGTTACCAAATGGAGCTCTTATCCGTCATGAGTTAGAAAACTACATTTATAAAAAAGAAAGAGATATGGGATATAACCATGTATATACTCCATGTGTAGGTACAGTTGATTTATATAAAACATCAGGACACTGGGATCATTATAAAGAAAATATGTTCCCTATGATGAAAGTAGATGAAGAGGAGTTTGTACTTCGACCAATGAACTGTCCACATCATATGTTAGTATATAAAAATAAAATGCATTCCTATCGTGACTTGCCAATTCGTATTGGAGAGTTCGCAACAGACTTTAGATATGAAGCTAGTGGTGCTGTAAAAGGACTAGAAAGAGTTCGTTGTATGTGTCAAAACGATGCCCATCTATTCGTAAGACCAGACCAGATAGGAGAAGAATTTAAACGAGTAGTAAGTTTAATTCTAGATGTCTATAAAGACTTTGGAATTAAAGATTATAAATTTAGGTTATCATTAAGAGATAAAAACGATAAAGAAAAATATTTTGATGATGATGAAATGTGGGATACAGCGGAAAATAAACTACGTGAAGTATTAAATGAAATGGGAGTAGAATACTTTGAAGCGGAAGGAGAAGCTGCTTTCTATGGACCAAAACTAGACGTAGAAGTAAAACCAGCCGTAGGTCCAGAAGTAACACTTTCTACTTGTCAATTAGATTTCTTATTACCAAGAAGATTTGAACTTACTTATGTAGATTCAAACGGAGAAAAACAAACACCAGTAGTAATTCATAGAGCGATATTTGGAACCTTCGATCGTTTTACAGCCTTCTTAATTGAAGAAACAAAAGGCGCATTCCCTACATGGCTTGCTCCAACACAAGTAGAAGTAATTCCAGTATCATCAGAATTCCAAGGAGATTATGCAAGTAAAGTAACAGAAAAATTAAAAGAAGCAGGAATTCGCGCAGAACTAGATGATAGAAATGAAAAATTAGGATATCGTCTAAGAGAAGCTCAGACCAAGAAAGTTCCATATACTCTAATTCTTGGAGATAACGAAAAACAAGAGAATACCATTAGTTATCGTTTACACGGACAAAAAGACACAACAACAGTATCCGAGGAAGAATTTATAAAATTAATAAAAGAAGAAGTAGAAAAGAAAGAACTAAGAAAATAAATGGGATTTACGAAAGTAAATCTTTTCTTTTGTAACAAAATATGATATAATATGCAACAATTTAGAAACTTTATATACAGTAAGGAGGGGGAATATGCAAAAAAGAATTTCAGAAGAAATCTACAGGCAAGTGGTATTACAATGGAAAGAAGAACACCCAGAAAAAAGATATTTAGATATTAAGCACCAAGAAACGATAGAATTAGATGGTATAGGCCCAATTAATATAGGAATCCTAATTCATAAGAGAAGAGGTATTTATAATGCTATGCAAGAAGGAAAAAAATACCGAACTTTTAAGAATCTAACGGAAGAACAAATCACCTGGGACGAAGAACATGGAATGATTTGGAATTATGACGTATGGCAAGAAAAAAATTATAGAGAAGCGATATTACAATGGAAAAGAGAACATCCAGAAAAAAAATACTTAGATATTAAACAAAAAGAAATAGTGAATTTAGATGGTATAGGAGTAATTAATATAGGACTTCTTGTGAATAAACGAAGAGGTATATATAAAGCTATGCAGAAAGGACGAAAATATAAATCTAACACCAATCTAACGGAAGAACAAATCACCTGGGATGAAGAACACGGGATGATTTGGGATTATGACGCCTGGCAAGAAAAAAATTATAGAGAAGCAATATTACAGTGGAGAAGAGAACATCCAGAAAAAAAATACTTAGATATTAAGCGCAATGAAACGATAGAATTGAATGGTATAGGCCCAATTAATATAGGAATGCAAATTAATAAATACAGAAATATTTATAATGCGATGCAACAAGGAAAAAGCTATGGAGAATGTAAAAACTTAACAGAAGAACAAATTGCTTGGAATGAAGAACATGGGATGATTTGGGATTATGATGACTGGCAAGAAAAAAATTATAGAGAAGCGATATTACAGTGGAAAAAAGAACACCCAGAAAAGAAATATTTAGATATTAAATTTTCAGAGATAATGGAATTAGAGGGTATAGGGCAGATAAATATAGGGGTTCTTGTGAGTAAACGAAGATGTATTTATAAAGCTATGCAACAAGGAAAAAGTTATGGAGAGCGTAAAGCGTTAACCGAAGAACAAATCACCTGGGGTGAAGAACATGGAATGATTTGGGATTATGACGCCTGGCAAGAAAAAAATTATAAAGAAGCGATATTACAATGGAAAAGAGAACATCCAGAAAAAAAATACTTAGATATTAAGCACAATGAAACGATAGAATTGAATGGTATAGGCCCAATTAATATAGGAATGCAAATTAATAAATACAGAAATATTTATAAAGCTATGCAACAAGGAAAAAGTTATGGAAATACGAAAAACTTAACGAAAGAACAAATTACCTGGAATGAAGAACATGGGATGATTTGGGATTATGACACCTGGCAAGAAAAAAATTATAGAGAAGCGATATTACAATGGAAAAGGAAACACCCAGAAAAGAAATATTTAGATATTAAATTTTCAGAGATAATAGAATTAGAGGGTATAGGAATAGTTAGGATAGGAAGGTTAGTATCTCTTAGAAGAAGTATTTATAATGCGATGCAACAAGGAAAAAATTATGGAAAGAATAAAAGCTTGACTAAAGAACAAATCACCTGGGATGAAGAACATGGAATGATCTGGGATTATCAAAAGTATCAGGAAAAAGAAAAGAAACAACAAGAAAAACGAAAAAGTTCCATAGAAAAATATACGAATCTTTTTAATGGAGATACTAGTAAAGCCGAAAGAGTTGTCAGATGTTTAGAAGGTTTACGAGAAAAAAGAAGAAGTAGAAAAAAACAAACTTGGAGTATAGATAATATACTAAAAGAGTTTGATGTGGACGAGGAAAGGTTATTAAAACAATTAGGAAGAGTAAGAGAGCAGGAAAAAGAAAGAAAACCTGTTTTGATGAAGGGGAAAGAAACGCTTAGAAAGTTCTGCATGGATAATGGATATAATTACGAAGTAATAGCTAGAGCGGTAAAACTTCATCAAATATTACCAAGTACTAGCCTAGAAGAAGTCATGAATAGAGCGATTATTGACTATAATCATCATGGGCAAAAAAGACCTTCTACTTGGATATATGAAAAGTATGGAAATTTAGTAAAACATATTTTAACTAATTTAAATTTAGATTCTAGTGCCATATTACGAAATATGACAGAGAATGTAGTAACATTAGAAGAGGCTATTCGACATGATTCTTTCTTAAGATGTAGAAAAAATAGTAGTAATTCTTGGTTAGAAGAGCCATTTAACTACCTAGTAGAAGAACTAGATAATACAAAAGAAGAAGAACAAGTTGTAGAAGATATCGTTGGGATGGGAAAGAAATTAATTGAAGAATATCACCTAACAAGAGAAGAATTTTCTATCTTAGTAGAGTCCTTTGGAAGATATGCGAATGCGATTCGAGGATATCAAATGTATGATGTAGGACTAGAAACTAATGAAGAAAAAAGACTAGAAAAAATAAAAGATTATAACATGCCAGAAGAAGATATAGAAGAAAGTTTCTTTGTTCCATTGAACTTTGAAAATGGAGTTTTACTAGGAAGACAAAGTGAACTATATCAAAGAAGAAACTTAATGAGACAATATATTATTGACTGGAAGGAATATAGTGATTCTGAAAAAGTAGAAGCAATTAGAAAAAATCAATTTACCACTTCCGAAGTAGAATATATGGAAAGAACAAGAAGACAAATTGATAAAGCGATAGCTTATAGTAAAAAGTAAAAAAGAAAAACTTTGAAATTGCAACAAAAAGAGATATAATACAAAATACATATTTTGAAGGAGAAAATCATGAAATACAATATAGAAAAACAAAAACATAAGGTAAGAAAAAGATTATCTCAAATAGAAAAATTTAATGCAAAATATAATCGTTCTTGACAATATTTAAAAAATAAATATAATATATCAAAAAAAGAAGGGGAAGATATAAAGTGATAGATAAGAATATAGAAGATATATCAGAAACTTCAGATATAGTAATTGCAGGAAGAAAATATATAGAACTACTATATATAATAGAATCTGAAATAGCTCAGATAAAAAAAACAAAAGCAGTAGAAAGGTTAGCTGCGGATATTGATCTAAGTAATGGGAATAGTACTCTAAATAATGGTAACTTTGCTCTAAACAAAATGTGCTGCATAATGTTAAAGACACTTACAGGAGGAGATATCAACAAAAAAGGAACCGAAGAAATAATGTCAAAGCAACAAGATTATTATTTGAGATATATAGATGAAGTACAAAGATGTATAGAAGGAGCAACCAAAGACTATAGTAATCTAATGAAAAGCCAAAAGGAAACCTTAGAGAAAATGCAAGAATTATGCAATCAGTCAGAAAAGATAGGCTTAGAACCAGACGAACCAATATTAAAAGAAGAAATTTTATTACCATATCAAACAGCTATAAGGAGTATCCATGAATTAGCAACTGCTATGTTACTATTAGAAGAAAAACAAGAAGATGAATTTGTAAGGGAATGCCTTCCACAAGAGTTATTTTTAACAACAATAGAATCAATAATAGGTCGAACAATGCGTGGTGATATCGAAGAAAAAGAAGTAGTAGAAATTCGATTTGAAATATTAAAAGGTTGTGTCCAACAACTTTTAAATCCAGAAGAAATGTCACTAGAACAAAGAAAAATTTTAAAAGAAAATGCTAGTAAAATAAAAATGCTAGTATCACCAGAGAATACAGGTAAGTAAAATATGCAAAAGATATTATTAACCGAAAATTTAAGTATAAAAAAGTTAAATCCAAACAATCCTCTAGATATGTTGTTAATAGAAGAATTAAATCAAGATAGAACCGTTTGTGGAGAGTATGGTTATTTATGGCAATATCCATATCCTTTTAACAGCACAAAACATCTCAATCATCAGAATCTATTAGATAGTCCTTATATTATATATCATGAGAAATATCCCGTTGGTTTTCTAGAAATTTCAGATATATTTTCTCATCATAAGCAAAAGAATGTCAGTATTTCTTATGCCCTTCATAAAAACGCAAGAAGAAAAGGGTATATGCAAACAACATTACGAGAAACAAGTAATTTACTACTAGAAACGTCAGAGGATATAGATGGAGTAATATTATCTATTGATCCATCAAACATTCTTAGTAAAAAGGTAGCCAAGAAAGCAGGGTTTATAGAAAACAAAGAATGGAGTTTGGAATATCATAGTGGCGGTAATATAATTTATCAAAAGAAAAGAAAATGAATCCAATTTGGATTTATTTTTTTTGTAAAGTATCTGTAAATGTCGAAAAAATTTTTCTTTAGTGTATTTACAAACAACCATATTTTGGGTAATATATAGTTAATCAGTGGTAACTGGTGGTGAAAAGTGGGGGATTTTTATGTTTATGGGAGAATATCATCATTCGATTGATGATAAAGGAAGATTAATTATTCCTGCCAAATTTAGAGCAGAACTAGGGGATAAGTTTATTATTACTCGTGGAATTGAGAATTGCTTATTCGCATATCCCATAGAAAGATGGGAAACTATCGTTCATAAACTAGAATCTCTACCATTTACAAAGAAGGATGCAAGGAATTTTACAAGATTTTTCCTATCCGGTGCTACTGTAGCAGAATTTGACAAGCAAGGCCGTATTAATATTACCTCCCCACTAATTAATTATGCTAGTATTGAAAAAGACTGTGTGATTATCGGTACTGGCGATCGATTAGAAATATGGGCCAAAGATGCTTGGAATAATTTCTTTGATTCTGCTTCCATCAACATGTCTGATATAGCCGAAAATTTATTTAACGAAAGCGTGGATTTATAGTGGAAAAACATATCAGTGTATTATTAGAAGAATCGATTTCTGCTTTGAATTTAAAAGAAGATAGTATAATTGTAGATTGTACTTTAGGCTATGGCGGACACAGTAGTTACATCTTGCAACGAATAAAAAGAGGGGTCTTATTCGCCTTTGACCAAGATAGTGAAGCAATTCGGCATAGTACTAATCGCCTAAGTGCGATTGGTACTAACTTCACTATCATCAAAAGTAATTTTGTAAACTTAAGGGAAGAACTAGAAAGAAGAAATGTCCATGAAGTTGATGGCATACTTTTTGATTTAGGAGTATCCTCTCCTCAATTAGATGATGCATCTCGCGGATTTTCCTATCATGAAGATGCGAAACTAGATATGCGCATGGACAAAGAAAATAAATTATCTGCCTATGAGGTAGTAAATAATTATACGCAAGAAGAACTTACGAAAATATTTTATAAATATGGGGAAGATAAATTTTCAAGAAATATTGCCAAAAAAATTGTAGAGTATAGAAAACAAAAACCAATAGAAACTACTCTAGAATTAGTAGAAATAATAAAAAGTGCTGTACCAATGAAGTTTAGAAAAGACAAACACCCAGCACGTCAAATATTTCAAGCAATAAGAATTGAAGTAAATCATGAATTAGATGTATTAGAACCTGCTCTAGAGCAAGCCTTATCATTAATTAAAGTAGGCGGAAGAGTAGCGGTAATTACTTTTCATTCATTAGAAGATAGAATTGTAAAACAAGTATTTAAAGAAAAATGCAAAATTGACGATAAAGTAAAGGGATTACCAAATATTCCTGAAGAGTATTTACCAGATTTTAAATTGGTAATAAACAAAGCTATTCTTCCTAGTGAGGAAGAATTAGAAAAGAATAGTCGTGCTAGAAGTGCCAAGCTTCGTGTGATTGAAAGAATAAAATAGAATAAGAAGGAGAAAGACCATGAGAAAAGTGAAAAAAAGATTAAAAATGTCAAAGTTTGAAAAACTAATATATACATTAGCCTTGTTCTTATTAGTCATTTCTCCAGTATCAATTGTCTTTTCCAAAGCAACACTTGCAAATATTAACTATGAGGTAGAAAAACAAAAACAAAAAATAGAAGAACAAGAAAAGACAAATGAAAGTTTGGCAATGACCATAAATGAACTAGCATCCCTTACGAAAATTCAAGAAGTTGCAGAAGAACAGGGTTTAAGTTATAATAATAATAACATTAAGACTGTAACCGAAGATAAATAGGATGTGAAAGAATGAAGAAGAAAAAGAGAACAAAAAATAATATCAGGTATTCTAAGATAGTAATTTTTGCTTCTCTTTTTTTGTTTGCATATATGATTGGAAGAGTTATCCAATTAGGATTATCTCCAGAAATTGATGGAGTAAATTTAAAAGAATTAGCAAGTAAAAGAACAACCGCAACAGAAACTTTATCTGCACAACGTGGAAATATTTATACCGAAGATGGAGAACCATTAGCTCAAAATGTTTCTTCTTATAAACTAATTGCCTATCTAGATAAGAAAAGAACAACAGACAAAAAGAATCCTCAACACGTAGTAAACAAGGAAGAAACGGCAAAAAAACTAGCTCCTATCCTTGGAATGAAAGAAGAAGAGGTATTAAAATATTTATCAAAAGAAGGGGTTTATCAAACGGAGTTTGGAGCCAAGGGAAAAGGTCTTTCAGAACTTACAAAAAATAAAATTGAAGCCCTAGATTTACCAGGAATTGACTTTATAGAAAGTTTTAAAAGATACTATCCAAAGGGAGATTTTGCTTCCTACACCGTAGGATATGCGAAAACGGAAACAAATGAAGAAACTGGGGAAGAAACAATTAGTGGAGAAATGGGGATAGAAAAGTATTATGACAAAATCTTAAAAGGAGAAGACGGCTACGTAACGTACCAAAAGGACTTACAAGGATATAAAATTGCTGATACTCCAGAAAGAAGAAAAGAAGCAACACAAGGAAAAGATATCTATCTAACTATTGATAGTCAAATTCAATTCTTTGTAGAACAAGCCCTAAATAATGCCGATATCGATTATGATTGGGAATGGTTTAATATTACGATTATGGATGCTGAAACTGGGGCACTCCTTGCCAGTGCCACTACACCATCCTTTGATCCGAATATAAGAAATATTACAAACTACCTAGATCCTACGGTATCTTCTCCATATGAACCAGGATCAACGATGAAGACTTTTACATATATGGCAGCCATGGAAAACGGAGTATATAATGGTTCAGAAACTTATAAATCTGGTGTATACACGACCAAAGATGGAACAGAAATTGGAGACTGGGATCGTAATGGATGGGGTGTTATTACTTATGATAAAGGGTATGCCATGAGTAGTAACGTCGGAGTAATTAATCTAATAAATAGACATATGAGTAGTACCATGTTAAGACAATATTTTAAAAAACTAGGATTTGGTCGAAAAACAGGAATCCAACTTCCAAACGAAGAAACTGGAAAATTAGATTTTAAATATGAAACAGAAATTTATAATGCTGGATTTGGACAAGGAATTACAACAACCCCAATCCAAAATGTAAAAGCCATGACTTCTTTAACAAACGATGGAATGTTACTAGAACCATATGTTGTTAAAAAGATTGTGGATCCAGAAACGAAAGAAGTTATCCTAAAAAATAAACGAACAGAAATAGAAAGAGTAGCATCCACGGAAACCGTACAAAAAATAATTCAACTAATGGATGACTGTGTAAATGGAATTGGAAATACTGGTAGTGGTTTTAGAATTCCAAGTAAAGAATTAATTGGAAAAACAGGAACCGCACAAATTGCTGCTGAAGACGGTAGTGGATATTTATCTGGACAAGAAGATATCATTTCTTCTTTTTCTGGAATTTATCCAAAAAGTAATCCAAAATTAATTATTTATGCTTCAGTAAAACGTCCATCTGGAGGTAGTCAAAAACCTTTATCAAATGCCATCAAAGAAATTGTAAATAATGCCGCAAAATATTATGGAAATGAAGATGGTACCACCAAAGAAGTAGAAATTATTGAATATAAAGTTCCAAGTTTTATTAATCAAAAACTAGAAACCGTAAAAACAACATTAAAATCAGAAAAAATGAATTATAAAGTAATAGGCTCTGGAGATAAAGTCGTAAAACAATATCCAGAAAAAAATGACAAAGTAACCAATAAAGATACCATCTACTTAATTACAAACGATCAAAATATTACCGTTCCAAATGTAGTAGGACTATCTTCTAAAGTTGCAAACAATCTATTAAATCTATTAGGAATAAAAGTAAAACTAGATGGAGTAGGCTATGTAACAAAACAAAATATTGCCAGTGGCACCAAAATAACCGAAGGAATGGAAATAACCTTAACTCTAAAACCTAAGTTTACAAGTAGCTAGTAGGTGATATTATGAATAAAAAATTAAAAATAGCGGGGTATGGATTTGTAGTACTTGTAGTAATAATTGCAGTAGCATTAGTAGTAGTCTTTAAGTCCTGGCCTGAATACCAAGCTACTCTAGGAAGTAGTGAAAAATGGTTTTCAGAAAAAAATTATAAAACTGGAATAGAAATAAAAATAGACATGGGTCCAGAATTTTTTATGGTAATCAATGAAGAAAAACAACTATCTTATATTTTTATAGAAAATGAAAATGCCGTATCGTTAGTAAATAAGGATATAGAAGGAAAACAATTAAAAAAAGCAATCCCAGAAATATTTCAAATTTTACTAACAAATAAACAATTAGAAAATAATAAAATTACGATAGTAAACTATGGAGATAGAAATATTTACGAGGACACATTAACATTAATAAAAGATACTTTAACAAAAAATTCCAAAACCAACCAAATAATAGAACAGACTTCTACTCTTGAACAAAAAGCAACCGAAGAAAATTTAGAAGAAAAAGAACAGTCCCAAGTATTATGGATCTTGTACCTAAGATCAAGAGAATTTATGGATCAAGCAGAAGAGGAAAAAGAACCAACAACAGAAAATAAAACAGAAACACAAAAAATTACTAAGGACATGGCTTCTACTTATGCCAATAGTATTTATCAAAAGATAGTAACTTATATGATAAATTCCAACATAAAAAATCAGTCAAGGGATAACGGAAATCTTCCAATTCAATATATTCCAGGGGATAGTGAGAATAAAGTATATCCTACAACAAGTAGCTGGTATTATATTGAAAATTACAAAGTATATGCAGAAATTACAATAGCTTCCCAAAATAATAATTATACTTTTTGTTATCAGGGTTCAATAGAAGAGAAAAAGGAGGGATTATGCTCATGAAAAAAATAATAACGAATAAAAATCTAATTATTGTTGTTTTATGTATTACCATTGTTTTATTAAGTGTCGGTTTTACATTAATCGCTATAAAATTAGAAAACCGCGAAAAAAATGACAAAATCTATGATGTATCAATAGTAAGAGTAGAACAAGGAACCGCAATCAAAGGTGGAGCTAGCTTACCAAGTGGAGAAAATAGTATTGAAAATAATGGAAAAACAGCAGAGTTTTTATTTAATCTATCAAATCCCAAAGATACTTTAACATATATTATTACAATAAAGAATAATGGTAATTTAAAAGCTCAAATTGATGGTTTAGCAGAAAGTCCAGATTATCTAAAGGATACCAATGAAGCGAACTCTATTTTGCCAGTAATAATTAATCACAACGATATTAACGGACAAACTCTAAAACCAGGAGAAGAAATTAAATTAACCGTAACTGCAGAGTTCATGAGTAGTGGGGAACCAATGCCAAGGGCAATACCTTATCAAGTGAGTGTATTATCTTCCTGTGTTGAATAAAAAACGAACAAGACAAAAAGTCTTGTTTTTTAGTGAGAAAATACGACAAAACAAGACATTCCTATCGACAGAAAAAAACATCTTTGCTATAATGGAAATAATAGGAGTGGATAAAAATGGATGAGAAAAAAGATAAAAAAGGGAAGAAAAAACTAATTGTTTTTATTGTGATATTAGGTATTTTATTAGTTGCTGGTGGAGGAGTATTAACTTATTTAACATCAGCAAAGTATGTTACAAAAACAGTAATTAAAAATATGAGTAAAAATGTAACAAGTTATATAGGCGAAGGAACAATTACTGGATTAGAAGAAAATTACAAAAAAATTAGCACCATAAAAATAAATTTAAAAAGTGATTATTACGCTTCTTTAGCAACGACAGATCCTAATTATGGAACGCTAGCAAAACTATTTACTAATCTAAGTAATACAGAAAATAAATTAACGGTAGTACAAGACAAAGAAAATAAAAAACTATTGGTAGATTATGATAGTAAACTAGCAACCAAGTCTCTAGTAAGAACCAAGTATTTAGTAGAAAATGCAACCGAATATTATTATATCGATGGTGTAACAAACAGTTATATTAACAATGGAAATAATAATTATTTTGAATCTCTAAATTCTGCGACAACATCGAAAGAAAATGAAATATATATTATTGAAAAAATAGCCGAATCTATGGAAAAAAATCTAAAAGAAGAATATATTTCAGAAAGTTATGAAGAAGAGTATAAAAAGGTTAGTATTACATTAACAGAAAAAGATATTGTAGAATTTGGAAATAATATTTTAACAGATTTAAAAAACGATAGCAAAGCAAACCAAATTATGACCGGATATAATAAAGACTTTGCAAAAATGAAAATAACAAGTGAAGACGTTGCTGGAATGGACCACATATCTTTACATGTTTACTTAGATAAAATGATAGGAACTGTAAAAAAATATGACTTTGAATTTGGTGACTTTAATATCGTATATATCAAAGGAGAAGAAAAGTTAGTAGAGTTTCGTCAAAGTAACGAAATAATAATGAAACTAAAAATTAAAACTCAAAACGATAAAACAGAAATAGCAATCACAGACCAAGAAGATAATGAAATGGGGAATATATCAATCACTAAAACAGACACCAATTGTGATGTAATTATAAATATAGAAGATGAAACAACAAGTATGAATATAGGATACAATTATCAATTAAAAAATCTAAAAAAGAACAAATCTTATGAAAGTACTACAACAATGACTATGAATATCGCATCAAACAATACTACAATATTAGAAGGAACAATAACAATAGATAGTAATGTAGATTCTGACACAACTATAAAAGAAGACGTATCTTCTTCAGTACTAGCCAGTTCTGTATCTTCTAGTCAGGAACAATTACTAAATCAAAAAATGACAACGATTATGCAACAATTAATGAGTTAGGAGAGGTAAAGTGAAGTATTTAAAGGAGGCAATCAAAGAAGCAGAAATTGCAGCGAAATTAAAAGAAGGAGGTCCCTTTGGAGCAGTGATTGTTGATAAAATGGGTAATATTGTATCCTCTGGACATAACGAAGTTCTATCAACAAACGACCCTACGGCGCATGCCGAAATCAACGCCATCAGAAAAGCTTGTAGTAAATTACAAACCAAAGATTTAACGGGATATATTTTATATAGTACTTGTGAACCATGTCCCATGTGTTTATCTGCAATCATTTGGTCCAATATAAAGACGATATATTATGGAAGCAATCGAAAAGATGCGGCAAGTATTGGATTTAAAGACGACGATATTTATGAATTCATCAAAGGAAAAAATCAGTTACTAGAAAAACACGAATATGAGAATATAGAATGTAAAAAATTATTCGAAAACTATGATGGAGAAATATATTAGGAGGAAATAAAATGGCAAATACGAATAAAAAGAAACCAGGAAAGAAAAAAAATATAGAAAAAAAACCAAGTAAAAAACAAGAAAAAAAAGTAGATAAAACAAACAGAATATTATTAGTGATATTTCTACTACTATGTGTGGTTGTATTTGTTCTAGCAACCGTTCTAATTACACAGAATGCAAAACATAAAAATGACAAATACGATATCAAAGTACCAATCATCAAAGAAGAAATAAAAAAAGGAATTGATATCAAAATAAATATGGATGATGTAGAAAAGAATCAGAGTAAAGAATATCGTATTCAAACAACAAATTATATAGAAGATAATATTAATAAAGAAGTAATAAAATATCAAATAAAGGTAAATGCCAAAAAGGTAGATGTAGAATTGTATAGTAGTAAAGAAAATTATGAACTACTACAGGGAAAAAAGAAAGTTACAAATCTAAGATTTGGAAAAAATAAAAAAGAAAAAGTAACTTATACTATAAAATTAATTCAAAGAAAAGATAATGCTAAAAATGATTTCGTAAATGTAAAAATAGTAGAAGAATAATAAAAAGTATGATATAATAACTAAGATAGGGAGGGTTTCAAATGGAACAAGTAGATGACTTAGGAAAAATCATAATAGAAAAAGATGGAAAAGAAGTAGAGTGTGAGATTTTATTTACTTTTGATAATGAAGACTTAAGAAGAAGTTATGTTGCGTATACCGATCACAGTGTAACGGAATCTGGAAGAGAAAACATCTATGTAGCTTCCTATGATCCAATTGTTGGAACAGGAGAACTAGAAAAGATAACTTCACAAGAAGAATTACAAATGGTACAAGAAGTCTTAGAACAAATTGCTAGTGAGGAAGAATAAGGAGGTGACGGAAGATGTTTGAGGAAAGCACAGTAAAATACTACGATGAATACGATGAAATTTATAACCAAAGAAGAGAATTAATAGATAAAGCCCAAAAAAATGAAAACGCTAGTGAATATACTTTTAAACTTGAAAAACTAGAAAGAAAACGTATTAGATTGGAAAGAATAATAGATGCAGCCCGAATTTTTGAGTCATCTATTTATCGACATCAAAATCTTTTAGATATAGATCAATCGAAACTTACCGACCAAGAAAGAGCAGAATTATCAGAGCTAAAAGAACAACTAGAAGAAGATATCAAAGAAAGTTTCCGAATTTTACCAGAGGAGTTAAAAGCAAAAGTAAATTTACCAGAGAATTTAAAGTCATTAATCAATCCACAGGTAAAGATACATGAAAAACCTCCGGTAAATGAAGAACCAGTAATTGAAAAGGTAACACAAAAAACACCAAAAGAAAATCAAAGTCTATTGGAACCAAACTTCGATTTTGATAGTCTTTCTTTAGATGAATTACGCCATCTATATCAACAAGAATCAAAAAAATATCAAGATAACCCAGAACAATTAAAAAAACTGACTAATATTGCTACAAAAAAAATCAACGAAAAAATAAGAAAAGATAGGTATAAATACGATGAAAAGGGTATTCCTGTATTTTTTGAAGGAACAAACATCCCAAGGCCAAGAGACAGAAAAGTAAATGAAATGGATGAAGAGTACACAAACTTCCTAAAAGAATATTATGTGGATTTAGAAAAAAGAGGAGTATTAAATCAACTACAACCTCAAAATGTATCTGGAGAGGAAAAAGACGGAAAACAACTACCAGCCGTAACAAAAGAATTGCCAGTTCCAATAAGTAAAGAAAAACCAGTACCACCCCCACCAATAAGACCTCTAGCAAAACCTCCAGTAGATCTTGAAGAAGGAAGAAACTTTGATAGGATTATAGCAGAGTTAAAATTAGGATTAAAAATTGATGACAAAAGTGGTAAAAGATATACTGCTAGTAATGTAAAAGTAATAAAAAGATTTAAAAATGAATTAAAAGAAAAAGAAAAAATCTATAATATTACAAACTTCTTACCAGCAATTGGAAGAGTAATTATTGGAACTATTTCGAAATATTGGAGTAAATGGCAATTAAAAAGAACCGAACAAAAACATACAATGAAAGTGCTAGAAGATAGAATTAATAATCTACCAGAAGCAGACTTAATGGTAATATATGAAAAATACAGAAATTCAAATGTAATTCAATATAACTTACCAACAGCTATGAATGATTTATTAAACAAAAGAGTACAACAATTTGTCGATGAAAAAGTTCATGATATAAATTTAGATATCGCTGGTGGATATAAAACAATAATTGATGACTGGCAAGTAATTGAAGCAATTAATAAAGAATTGAAAGATGCCACTCTTCAACCAGAAGATAGAAGAAGATTAGAGACTCAGAAAAAGGACTTACTAAAGGGAAAAGCAAAATTAGTAAAAGAAATTCGTGAAAAATATGATGCTGGAAACAAATGGTATTCTGGAGGAGCACATGGATTTGCGGAAGATATGAAAGCAGCATCAACCAAACAAAATTTACCAGGAAAAGCTCGTGCTAAAATTCATTCTTTAGATGAAAGTGATGATGATTTCTTCCAAGAAAGAGCAAGAATATCAGAATTAGAAGACAAAGCAGTAAAAATGAATAACGATGAAGAAGCAATAAAAGCTTTCATAGAAAAAGAAGCATTGAAATTTAAAAATACCGAAGTAAAAGAAGGATTCCTAGGACCAAAATCCGTTGGAAAAATGTATGCTCAAATATTCGTTGGAAAACTAAACTATAATCCAGACCCATTATTTAGAAATATACTTACCAGTTTAGCTATGATTAGTACCGGAATATCGGTAGGAGCTGCCATAAAAACGCAAATGGATATTCATGATAAAATAGCAGAACAACAAGAAATGGCAGAAAGGATAAATGCACAAAATCAAGCAACCATGGATCAAGTACATCAAACAGGAAGGGATATTAGCGATTTTAGAACTACCGCAGAAGAAGGATTTAAAGCTCAAGCACATAGTGATGTAGTAGATGCCTTTAATGCTGGAGAGCGTGGAGCTAGTACCAAATCCTCAGTAAACGGTGGAGGGTGGTCCAGTGGACCAATCTATGGTGAAGCGGATGCAGCCGTACATGAAAGATTAGTAAATGACTATAACAATCTACAAGATCAACTTCAAGATGTAAATGATAAAATACAAGCAGGATCTCTTACTCCAGAACAAGTAACACAAACACTTAGTGATATCGCAACCCAAAATCGCCAAAATCTAATGGAAGTTATTAAAGAAACAAAACCATACTTTGATGCTTATATGCAAACCCATCCTCAATTTGATTTAGCTCAGGCATCGGAAGCGATGGATTATCTAATGAAAAATCCAGATGCTATTGCGAAAATGAATCAAGGTATTGTAGATGTTACGAATATGGGTGAAGAGCTATCCGGCCTATCATTTGCTCAAGTGGATGCAATTCAAAGCTTACCAAGCGATTTAAAATATACATTACTAGGAAATCTTGGAGCTTCTTGCCTATTATATGACAGAATAAAAAAAGGTCAAACAAAATCTGGAACAGGAAGACCAGCATACCAAGATAATGTCATGAATTTAACAGAAGAATATTTCAAAAATCGCGAAGCCCAGGCAGAGCCACATCGTGCAAAGGCGGCTTAAGAGTAGAAAATCTACTCTTTTCTTTTGGAAAAATATGTTATAATAAAACAAGAAAAGAGGGACATATGAAATTAGTAACGAATATAGAAGAAGCCAAATATATTACTCATAGCGGAACCATGCATACAGACGAAGTATTCGCAACAGCATTTTTAGATTTGTATAAAAAGAATATTTCAGTAATTAGAGTAAAAGAAGTAACCGAAGATATGAAAAAAGAAGAAGTATTAATTTATGATATAGGAAGAGGAAAATATGACCATCATCAAGTAGATGCCAAAACAAGAGAAAATGGAATAAAATATTCTGCCTTTGGACTTTTATTTCAAGACTTTGGAAAAGACTTTCTGAAACAACAAAATATAGAAGAAGTAGAAGAAGTTTATAATATGATAGATAAAGAACTAATCGAAGGAATTGATGCCGTAGATAATGGAGTGTTTCCAGAAATAAATGCAACATTTAAAATCAAAACCCTAGATGATATTATAAAAACCTATAACCCAAGTTTTGGAAGTAATCAAACAGAAGAGGAACAATTTATAAAAGCCGTAGATTTAGCCAAAAATATATTTCTAGAACTTATATGGAATATGGTAGGAAAAGTAAAAGCCAAAAAAATAATATTAGAAAAATTAAAAACAACAACCAAAGATTATCTAGAACTAGAAGAATATATTCCCTACGAGGAAACGGTGTTAAAGAGTGAAGAAGGAAACCATATAATGTTTGCTCTATATCCATCCAATCGTGGTGGATGGGGAATAAAAACTATCAAAAAGTCCCCAGAAGATAAAACGGACAGAATATCATTTCCAGAATCCTGGGCAGGACTAGAAAAAGAAGAGTTAGAAAAAGCCTCTGGCATAAAAGGAATGGAATTTTGTCATAGTGGAAGATTTTTAGTAACATGTAAAACAAAGGAAGCCGCTTATCAAGTATTAAAAAAAATGTTTTCGAATAAGACATCAGAATAGATGTCTCAGGCTGTATGACAAATTTAAATTTGTCATTTTTTTATATCTAAAACATAAAAACTATTAGAGGTGGCTTATGTTTCTAAGAAAAATAGACATGAGAATTAAAGTAGTGTTTTTGATTCTTTTCACTTTATTTATATTTATTATTTTAAGAGTATTTTATGTCCAAATGATAGACTATAAGAAATTAAATGAATATGCATCCGACTTGTGGAGTAGAGATCTTCCATTAGAAGCGGATAGAGGATTAATATTAGATAGAAATGGTATAGTACTAGCAGACAACTTAACAACAACATCTTTAGTTTTAATTCCTAATCAAATAAAAAATAAAAAGAAAACCACCAAACTATTAGCAGACATATTAGATGTTAGTTATACTGATATGAAAGAACATGTGTACAAAAAAACTTCTATCGAACGAGTTCATCCAGAAGGAAGAAGATTATCCTATGATATTGCAGAAGAAATAAATCGTTTAAAACTAGATGGTGTTTATCTAGTAAAAGAAGCCAAAAGATATTATCCTTATGGAAATATGTTATCCCATAGCTTAGGGTATGTAGGAATTGATAACCAAGGACTCTCTGGTTTAGAATTAGAATATGATAAGTATTTAACAGGAAAAAGTGGAGCAATTAAATATTTTTCAGATGCCAAGGGAAATAAATTAAATTTATCAGATATTTATGTAGAACCACAGGATGGTATGAATATTTCCTTAACTATTGATATTAACATTCAAAAGTCTTTAGAAAGAGAATTGGATAATGTAGTGGATATGTTTTCTCCAGATATGGCTCTAGCAATTGTAATGGACCCGAACAACGGAGAAATCTTAGGAATCGCCTCTCGTCCAGATTATGACCCAAATAATTATCAAGAATATTCGCAAGAAGTACTAAGTAGAAATCTTCCTATCTGGGCCTCTTATGAACCTGGATCAACATTTAAAATTATTACCACGTCTGCTGCAGTAGAAGAAGGAGTCATAGACTTAAAAAAAGACCATTTCTACGATTCTGGTAGTGTTACCGTAGATGGAGCAGTTCTTCGTTGTTGGAAAGCAGGTGGTCATGGAGAACAAACGATGTTACAAGTATTACAAAATTCCTGTAATCTTGGTGTCAATACAGCAACACATATAAATTTCAAGAAAGCCCTTTAAATAATCAAAAAACTTCTACCCA
>CALVRR010000013.1 GCA_944358705.1 uncultured Bacilli bacterium | reverse complement strand
AATCAAAAAAATAAATAGAAAGGATTAATCAATATATAGAATTAATTAATAATTTCTATAAGATTGATTATACAAGGCATTATGATAAAAAAATATTATAAATTAATTATTTTCTTATTAGTAGTATTTATAATTTTTTTAATATATAAAGATAATCATAATCACTATTTTAATTACACATCGTTAGGAGATGGCTTTGCTTTAGGAATTAATTCCTATGGTGAGATAGATTATAGTTATAGTGATTTTATAAAAGATGAATTTCTAACAGACAAAAGATTAAAACTATATACAAAAGACTTTTCTAAAAAAGACCAATCAATAGAACACCTATACGAATCTATTACAACAAATGAAAAAATAACAATAGATAGTTTAGAAATAAATTTAAAACAAACTTTAAGAGAATCAAATCTAATCACAATGACAATAGGGTTAAATGATTTAATATACCATATCGCAATTACACCAGAAATGTCAGAATATCAATTAAAATTAATATTAGAAGATATCAAAGATAATTTTAATAAGTTAATTAATGAAATAAAAAAATATTATCCGGGAAAAATATATATAATTGGATATCCAGATATTCCTATAGAAAATAAGTATATCAAAGAAGGAATAAAGAAGTTAAATACTATTTATGAAAATACAAAACAAATTACTTATATATCAACAACAGAAGTAATCATGACAACGGACTTTTTAAATCCGAAAAATATTTATCCAAGTAAAAAAGGATATAAAAAAATTGCAGATAAAGTACTACAAGAACTAGCTAAAAATTAACAATCTAGATTAGGGTATATTTTAAAGCCTTTAATTTTATTTTTTAAAACTAGTAAGAAGTTATGAATAGAATTATTTTACAAAGGTTACCTTAAAAAATTATCCTAGAAAAGCCTTGCAAAAGTAAAAAAAAGTTGATATACTAATAACGCTATTGAATTACTATGACTTTTAAAGTCATGGCGGAAGGAGAGATAAAATGAAAAAAGGAATACATCCAGAAGTAAAAGACTGTACAGTAACATGTGCATGTGGAGAAACTTTTACTTGTAAATCAACAAAAGACTCTATTAATGTTGAAGTATGTTCTAAATGTCATCCATTCTATACTGGAAAACAAAGTAGAGCATCTCGTGCTGGTCGTGTTGATAAATTTAATAAAAAATATGGATTTGATAAACAAGAAACTGCAGAATAGTTTATTAAAGAAACCTGTGAAAACAGGTTTTTTCTTTTGTAAAAATAACAAAAGGTTATACTAGTAATAACAAATTAATATTTTTCCTTTTTCACATAAAAAAATATAATAAATGAAAAAGGAGAGATAAAATGAAAAAAATAGGAATTTTTACCCATAAGGGATGTGATTTGGATGCCTTATGTAGTACGGAATCCATGGCAAAAATAATAGAAGAAAACTATTCAAATTTAGAAGTAATATCTATAATACAGGACAGTTTTTTAAGGGAGAAAATAAAAGGAAATAGACACTTTATCACCGTAGAAGAAGCCAGAGATATAAAACTAGATTATATATTGGTATGTGATGTAAATGAGTATGATAGAGTATACGGAATAGAAATAATAGAAAAAGTGCCAAAAGAAAATAGATATCAAATAGACCATCACGATGGCAACCGAGTAGAGTTGGAAATTCCACAAGGAAATAAAATAATTCAACCTAAAGCTGCAGCCACCTGTCAAATAATTACGGAAAAATTAACAGAAAAACAAATACCTATTTCAAAAGATATGGCTTATAATTTATATTTAGGAATGGCATCAGATACTTCCGGATTTAACTACGGAGTAACAGAGAAAACAATAGAAATGGTAGAAAAGCTACCATTAACCGAAGTGGAAAAAGAAGAAGCTTTAAGAAAGATGATAGAATTAACAGATCAACAAAAAGAACTTCTAGGAAAAATTGAGGAAGAAGAAAGAAAAACAGAGGGGTTAAAAATTTACAAATTATTAGAACCTATCGAAAATGGCGACATTACTCCATTAGTAAATGCAAATCAATTTCAAGAAAGAATTGCGGCAACCGAAGAAAATCCAGTAAGTTGCTTTATCATTGGAATAGGAAATAATTATTTTATAAAATTGCGAAAAATACCAGAATGTGATATTGATATTGTATCGATGGCTATCAAGTGTAATGGTGGAGGTCATGAAACAAGAAGTGCAGGAAGATTCTATAATGATACCTATGAAAATGTTCTAGCAACCATAATATCAGAATATGAACAAGAAAGAGGAAAAGCATCATGCTCAATACCACAACAAAAAGGTAAACATATAGGAAAAATAAAACCACAATAAAACTACTATAAAAATAGTAGTTTTTTATTTGTAATAACCAATTTGCTATAAATTGGTATTTTCGATAAAACCCTCTCAAATTTTTTCTATATCATAATACAATGTCTCTCTATTCTGAGAATCGCATTTAAAATAAAAAGACACAAACAAAAAATAAAGTAATTGTAAAAGTAACTAAACTATAAAAGCGTTTTTGCTTGCGTGAAATCAGTATAGGATATATCATATAGTTATCAAAAGGAGATGAAGTATATGAAAACAAACCTTCCCCAAATAGTTGTAAAACCACTTTCAGAAGAGAAAAACATCGAGTTTATAACGAGATTTATCAGTCCAAAATGGAACAAAACGAATCAAACGCTTCCATTTGATGAACTATGTTATCAAATATTACCAGAATTAAAGGGAAAAATAACAGATGAAATGGATGATTATCAAGTAAAAGAAATAGTTTCTCCCATAATGAAGAAAAAGTTAAAAGAAAAAAACAAATTCATTGAATCAAAAGTAAAAGAATTGCAAGAAATGTTTAATAAAATAAATGATGAATTATTAACAGCTTTATCTGAAGTTCATCAAGTAGACTGGCCAGAAGAATGTAAAGAAATCATATGCTGGATAGGTTATTTACCAGTTGCTCCACGAGATGTCATAACCAAAGAATTTTGGACATCAGTGCATAAAGATAATAAAATAATCTTAAAAAATGCAGTTCATGAAATGGGACATTTTATGTTTTATGAAAAATTTAAAGAGATGTACGGTCCGGTATCACCAGATAATATAAAAAGACCTTCCCCAAGATGGTATTTAGAAGAAATGATAGTGGATCCATTACTAAATGATAAAAGAATTCAAAAAATAATTCCAATTCCACAATATGCCTATCAACAATTCTATACAGAAACAATTCAAGGAAATACGATTATGAATACAATAAAAGACTTATATAATAATAGTCCTAATATCGAAGAATTTATAGAAAAATCCTATATATTTGTAAAAGAAAACATAGAAGAAATAAATAGAAAATGTAATAAAAAGAAATAATATTAGCAAAAATTACCAACTAAAATTGTGGAAAAAAATAAGTCAAATTTTACAAGGCTATGATAATATGATAAAAAAGATATTCACATTTTATGTGGATATTTTTTTAAGCAAACAAGAACAGTTTTTGTGGAAAAAACCAAGATAGAAATAGAAAAAATATTCACAAAAACTGTGGAAAAACAAAATTGAAACCACAAAAATAAGAAATCAACAGAATTTGTGGAAAAAAGTTTAAAGAATATAGAAAAAAGATGAAAAAAAACGTTGATAAGTGCTATAATAACATAAGGGGAGAGTTGATTATGAAAGAACTTGAAGAAATGACTCTAGAAGAACTAAAAAGCTTAGGAAACATGACATATATAGAGCAATATTTTACTATCCTAAATCAATTAAAAACTAATCGAATTAGTAAAATCGTCTTAGAAGAATTTCAAGGAGAATCCATTGATACGATTTATCAAGAATTAATGAAAGAAGAAGAAAAATTTAGGAGTCATTCACTTTTTCCCGGAGATTTGGTACTAGTATATCCAAATATAAAAGAACAAAGAAGTAAAAATTTTAAAACTTGTGATTTTTCTGGTGGTATCATATATCCAGGTAGTTTATATGCTAGTTATAGACCTCTATTAGATAATATAACAACTAACGAAAGATTTGTTTTAGCAAGAACCATACATGTAGAAGCAGGATACGTATATAATTTACCTAGAAGAATAGATGAACTAGAAGCATTAGAACAAGATATGAAATTAGAAACACCAAATCAAGAAATAGACTTTAATCATTTAAATAATCAAATGGGAGGTTACTTTCCATTACGAAAATTAAAAAAAATAAGGAGGAAATATGAAAATAGCAATAGCAAGTGATCACAGAGGAGTAGAATATAAAAAACAAATTATAGAATACTTAAATAGTAAAAATTATACAATAATAGATTGTAGTGAGGAAAACACTCCAACAGACGATTATCCTGATTTTGCTTTTAAGGTATGTGGAAAAGTAGTAAATAAAGAAGCAGATATTGGTATATTACTATGCAGAACTGGAATTGGTATGTCAATTGCTGCAAACAAAGTAAAAGGAATTCGATGTGCTAAAATAAATTCGAAAGAGGATGCCATTTTAAGTAGAAATGATAATGGAGCGAATGTAATGACATTTAATTATACAGAAGATATCAACCAAATTAAAGAATATATCGATGCCTTTATTAGTGCAGACGTGATTAATGATGAAAGACATCAAAGAAGAGTTAATAAGATTATTGCCTACGAAGAGGAACATATATGTTAGGAAAATTCGTATTATATGTCTTTGTTACAATTATTGTAATTTGGGCAATGGATTCCGTAAATATCAATCAAATATTTAAAAAAAATCATGTAATACAAGCAAGAGTGTTTTACTTTTTATTAGGAATATCCCTTATTTATTTAGTAACCAATTTTTTAATGGATTTATTTACTTCATCAAAATTTTTTTAAAAGAAGTATAAATCTTTTTTTTTGGTTAAAACTTATAATGAGGTGAATAAAATGAAAAGAAGAAAATTAAGACCATATGTATTACCAACACTAATGATTCTAGCAATTACTGGAGTAATATTTGGTACAGCAATGATAAGTAATAATCTAAAAAATGCGAAAAATGATAATAGTGATGACCCAACTAGCTACGTAACAAGTACAATTGTAGAAGAAGAACAAGCGGTAATCAATGAAACAAAAACAATGATTAATCCATACACAGATACTACGGTAACGATTGGTAAAAACTATTATGATTATAAAGCAGATTCAAAAACACAGGAAAAATCAATTATCTATCATGATAATACTTATCTACAAAATTCTGGAACAGACTTTGTTAGTGAAAATGTGTTTGACGTAGTTGCTGTATTAGATGGAAGCGTTACTGATGTAAAAGAAGATGAAACACTAGGAAAAGTAGTAGAAATTAAACATGAGAATGGTTATATAAGCATCTATCAAAGTTTATCCGAAGTAAGCGTGAAAAAAGGGGATGTGGTTACTCAAGGTCAAGTAATTGGTAAAAGTGGTACAAATGAATTAGATAAAGATATGGGAAATCATTTACATTTCGAATTATATGTAAATGGACAAGTAGTGAATCCAACACTTTATTTAAACAAAGAAATCAAAACTTCAGAAAATAAAGAAGAGTAATATACTCTTTTTTTCATAAATGTAAAAAATATTCATATATTCTATTATAAAATCGTAAATTTATGATAAAATATTAATGACAGAAAAGGAAGTGACATATATGTGGGCAAAAGATATTGGAATAGATTTAGGAACTGCGAATGTTTTGATATATATTAAAGGTCAAGGGATTGTATTAAATGAACCTAGTATTGTTGCAATCGATACAGATTCAAAAAGTGTAATAGCCGTTGGTACAGAAGCAAACGAAATGTTAGGAAGAACTCCAGGAAAAGTTAAAGCGATTAAACCAATGAAAGACGGAGTAATTGCTGATTTTGAAATTACAGAAATTATGTTAAATGCTTTTATTAAAAAAATTAAGGCAAAAAAACTTTTCTCTAGACCAAGAATTTTAATTTGTTGTCCAACGAATATTACACCAGTAGAAAAAAATGCAATTAAAGAGGCCGCAGAAAGAACAGGAGCAAGAAAAGTATACATAGAAGAAGAACCAAAGGTAGCAGCAATAGGTGCTGGAATGGACATTTCAAAACCAACAGCAAATATGGTAATCGATATTGGTGGAGGAACAACAGATATTGCCATTCTATCATTAAATGATATTGTATCTTCCGCATCCGTTCGTGTTGCTGGAAATGTATTTGACCAAAATATTATTAAGTATATAAAAGAAAAATATAAGTTATTAATTGGAGAAAGAACAGCAGAAGATATAAAAATAAATTTTGCAAATATATTTGATCCTAATAAAAAAGAAAAATTAGAAGTAAGAGGAAGAAACTTAATTACAGGACTACCACATACGATTGAAATCACCCAAGAGGAAACCAAGTTAGCCTTAGAAGAAAGTTTACAAAAAATAATTAAAGAAACTACTAATGTTTTAGAACAAACACCACCAGAACTATCTGGAGATATTGTAGAGAAAGGAATAATATTAACTGGTGGTGGAGCCATGTTAAGAGGACTTCCTGAATTATTAGAAAAAGAATTACAAGTACCAATTTTAATCGCAGAGTCCCCACTTACCTGTGTTGCAGAAGGTACAGGAACTTTATTAGACAATATTGAATTATTAGAAGAAGACCAATAAAATTGGTTTTTTTCTTTTCTATTAAAAATAATTTTGATATAATTTTAATAGGAAGTGAACGAGTATGAAAGAGCAAGTCCTAGATGCTACGAAAATAGTATTAGTTACCTTTTTATTTACGGCAGCAATTATTCCAGTGATAAAAAAAATTGCCATTCATGTAGGTGCAATTGATGTTCCACGTGCAGATGAAGGGCATAGGCATATACATAAAAAGGCCACACCAATGCTTGGTGGCGTAGGAATTTTCTTGGGATTTTTATTTGGATATATGTTATTTGGAGAACAGAGTATTCGAATGAATTCCATTTTAATAGGAAGTTTTATTATTATATTAACTGGAATTATCGACGATATTAAACCAATCAGGGCATATCAAAAGTTAATTGGTCATTTAGTCGCGGCTTGCATTATTGTCTTTTATGGACAAATAACGTTAGATAATATTACGGCATTTGGATTTTCTCTAGACTTTGGTGCTTTTGCTCCATGGATAACAATTTTATTCATTGTTGCTTGTACCAATATCATTAATTTGATTGACGGAGCAGATGGATTAAGCGGTGGAATTGCTTCTATCTTTTACCTAACGATAGGAATCATTGGTTTCTATCAAGGAAGAAGCGGAAGTTTAGTTATGATATTGACGTTCATTATGCTTGGTTCTACCTTAGGATTTTTGTTACATAATTTTTACCCTGCAAAAATATTCGCCGGTGACTGCGCAACCTTCATGGGATTTATAATATCAATCATTACATTGTTAGAATTTAAAGGTCCTGCCTTAACTTCCTTCTTTGTACCAATAATGATTCTAGGAATACCAATACTAGATACATTATTTGCAATTATAAGAAGATTATTAAAAGGGCAACCACCATTTCAAGCAGACAAACAACACTTACATCACCAACTATTAGGAATGAACTTTTCTCAGAGAACAACAGTGTTGATTATTTATGGCATAAATCTCCTATTTGCTGCAGCATCTATTCTTTATACAATAAAAGATCCTGTTTTAGGAAAAATAGTATATATTATTATATTTATTATTGTATTGTGGTTTGTATTACATACTACAATTATTTCTGATAAAACACCAACAAGAACAAAAAAGATAGAAGAGAAATTCTCCATATTCAGAAAAAAAGAACCTAAAACAAAAAAGAAAAAGACTGCTAGCCGATAGCAGTTTTTATTTAATAATACACTGGAAAATTATGGAAATTAAAGTAGAAGGAGAGGCATATGATTAATTTTATAATTTGTGAAGATAAACCAGAGTTATTAAAAGAATATAAAAACCAAATAGATAAATTTATGATGAAGTATGATATAGAATATAAATGTCATACTTTTGACTGTTATGACAATAAATGGAAAATAGAAATAAATAAAATCAAAGGATTTAAAATATATTTATTAGATATAAAAACAGAAACAGGTTCTGGTATCGATGCGGCTAGATTAATTAGAGAAGAAGATGATGACTGGGTATCTATGATAATTATGATTTCCGGTTTTCAAGAATATAAATATGAAGCCTTAGGAAAAAGGTTAATGTTAGTAGACTTTATAAACAAATTAGACCACTCAGAGCAGAAATTAAAGGAAGCTTTACTCATTTGTATGAAAAATTATGATAATAAATATAAGAGTATAAAATATACATACAAAAGTATTGCTTATAATATTGAATTTAGAAACATTATTAAAGTAGAAAAAGAAATAGACAGTAAAAGATGTAATATTGTTGCTGTAGACGGAATATATCCCATTCAAGGTTCTCTAAATGATATATTAACAAAACTAGATAAAAGATTTTTTAAATGTAGTAGAGGAGTAGCATTAAATATAGAACAAGTACAAAGTTATAATTTTACTAAAAATGTAGCTATTCTAAAAAGCGGAGAAGAATTTAGAGATATATCAAGAAGTAAAAGAAGGGAGATGTTCAATCGTGTTAGAGGTGTTGGCTAGAATATTATATGCAATTATTATAACATTAACAGGATATTTTATAATATGCAAAATAACAATGGAAGACTATAAAAAAATAGATTTAAAAACAGTAGTATTATTACTAATATTAGTAGTATTGTCGGTTATTAATTATAAAACGAAATATACGATTTTTTATTCGATTAGTATATTTTTAGTAAACATTGCAATTTATAAGAGTTTATTCCAAATTAGTGTTGAAAAAGCAATAATAAGTGTTTCAATATTTATGATAATTCTTTTCTTTTCAGATATGGTATGTGCATCAATTTTTAGACTCTTTTTCAGTATCGAACAAATAAGAAATAGTGTAATTATATCATTAGCAACTAATTTAATTGTAAGCTGTGAGTGTATCATTTTAATAAATAATAAAAAAATATTAAATCAAGTAAGGAAATATTACAAAGAAATTTCTAGTAATAAAAAATTAATAAATACATTATTTTTAATCTTATTAGTAGTGGATTTTTGCTTATTAGCATATAATTTGACAAGACTTAAAATTTATAATATTAATTACTTAGTTAATTCTATTGGTATGATAATCTTTGGGATAATAACGTATATATTTATTGAAAATAAAAATAATTATAATAAATTAAGTAATGAGTATGATACTTTATTTAACTATGTTCAGAATTTTGAAGATTGGATAGAAAAAGAACAACTAAACCGACATGAATACAAAAATCAACTAGCAGTATTACGTTGTTTAACGAAAGAAAAGAAAGTAAAAAATAAAATTGATGAAATCTTAGAAGATAATATTAACATTGAAGGGCAAGCGGTAACAAACTTGAAAAACCTTCCTAAAGGTGGAATTAAGGGATTACTTTATTATAAAGCTGCGATTGCCCAAAAAAGAAAAATAAATTTAACTACAGATGTAAGTATTGAAAATAAAGGCATTTTGGAAAAGTTGTCGGAAAAACAAGTAAAAATATTATGTAAACTAATAGGAATATATTTTGACAATGCAATTGAAGCTGCTGTAGAAAGTAAAAAGAAAAACGTAACAGTAGAAATTTATGAGCTAAAGGATAAAGTGAATTTTGTATTTTCTAATACATTCAAAAAGCATAAAAATATGCAAGACAGAAATAAAAAAGGAGTTTCATCCAAAGGAGAAGGAAGAGGAAATGGACTATATTTTGCTTCCAAATTAATTAAAGAAAATACTTGGTTAGAGGAAAAACAAGAAATAATTGATAATTATTATATTCAGGAGTTGTCGGTTTTAAAAACAAAAAAATAAAAGGAGTTTAATCCTTTAAAATATTAATAGAATTAGGTTCATCTACCATAAACCATATACATCCTAAACTCGCAGCTCCAGTTGCTAACATAGCAATAGCTCCTAATAACATTGACAATCTTTTCTTCATACTCCATCTCCTTCACAAAATTTTATATTAAATACTAATTCGTATTTAACATCTTATAATTATTATACGGTTGATGAAACAACCGATAAGTAAGTGGACTTACTACAATAGTCTGTATAATCATTACAGAAAGTAAAATAGCAGTCCAATAGTTACTATCTAATAAAATGATAGCCAAAGTATAAATAGATCCTATGATAATAGTAATAACTTTACGAATAAATCTCTTTCTTTTGTTGGAAAGAGGTCTTTTTTTTGTATCAGCTGGAGCAAATAATAAATAGTGTAAAAGAGAAACTCCACAAATAATATATATAACAACATTTGATAAATGAATATGCAACAATGAGTAAGGGATGATGATGAAATTAAAAGTTGAAAAGAATAAGCATTGATAACTTTTTCCAGCGTGAAAGCCAAATCCAGTATATCGTATAATATTGAATAAAACGGTTACAAGAATAAATTCTGGTAACATATCTAATATAACTGCTAATAAAAATAAAACAATTAATTTAGTAATAGTTAGATAAATCCCTTCCAATCCATATCGTAACTTTTTTTGATCTAACTCAGAAAAGTTTTGATATTTACATATAAAATTTATACCATAATCTAAAAATAATTGTTTTATATATCATCATCCCCAACTATCTCAATTGTACTTCCAAAATACCATTAATATAAAAAAATCTGCAAAAGGTAATCTAAAAATAAATTTTGTCGAAATTTGTCGAAAAAAGAAGAAAACTAACAATCGAAGTAACTTCCAAAAGCAATTAAAGGAATTTATTATCCAATATCTACTATTCTTGCTATGATTAAAACACCAAGGAGGTAAGTTGGTAGAAATGAGGTGTAGAAGCATGATGGTTGGACGTGTTAAATGGTTCAATAATGAAAAGGGCTATGGATTTATCGAGTATAAAGAAAATGAAGATGTATTTGTGCATTATTCTGCAATCGAAATAGATGGCTATAAAACATTATCTGAAGGTCAACTAGTGGAATTTAAGCTGGTAGAAACAAGCAAAGGATACCAAGCATTAAATGTAAAATTAGTAAAAGAAACTGCTAATGCTAAATAGTAGTTTTTTTTTCTAAATTATGCTATACTACAAGTATAAGGAGGTGATAGTATGGAAATTATTATTCATGGAGATAAACTAAAAGTTACAGATGCTATGAAAGAATACATTGAAGAGAAGCTAGAAAAGTTAAATAAATACCTAGAAAATAGCGAAAATGTTCGCGCAACTGTCATAGTAAAAGTAAAAAATCATGAACAACGAGTAGAAATTACCATACCACTAAAAGCATTTATTTTAAGATCAGAAGAGTCAAAAGACGACTTCTATGCTGCTATCGATAAAACAATCGATAAACTAGAAAGACAAATAAGAAAAAATAAGACAAGGATTATGTCAAAACAAGGAAAAGCAAATCGTGACTTTGATGTAGCAGCATTTACAGAAGATGATTCGGAAGAAGAAAAGAAAATCTTAAAAAGAAAGAAAGTTGAAGTAAAACCGATGAATGAAGAAGAGGCAATACTTCAAATGGAGCTCTTAGGTCACCAATTCTATATGTATAAAGACAGCGATACGAACCAAGTTGCAGTTGTTTATAAAAGAACAGATGGAAATTATGGTATAATCGAGTCTGAATAGTGAGAAAAAGGAAGAATAACCTTTTATTCTTCCTTTTTTTTTGGTAAAATAATAAGTTAAGGAGATGTTAGAATGAAATTATTAAGAAAACTATTCGATCATGAGTATAAAGAGCTAAAAAGATTTGAAGTTCTAGCGGATAAAGTAATGGACTTAGAGGAAGAATATTCTAAGTTGACAGATACAGAATTAAAAGCAAAAACGGAAGAATTTAAAGAAAGATTAAAAAATAGAGAATCTTTAGAAGATATTTTACCCGAAGCTTTTGCAACTGCAAGAGAAGCATCTTTCCGTGTATTAGGAGAAAAACATTTTTATGTCCAAATATTAGGTGGTCTTGCTATTCATTATGGTAATATTGCAGAAATGAAAACAGGTGAAGGAAAAACTCTAACCTGTGTTCTTCCAGGATATTTAAATGCATTAACAGGAGAAGGAGTACATGTTATTACTGTTAACGAATACCTAGCTAGTCGTGATGCTCAGTGGATGGGAGATATATATCGCTTTTTAGGATTAACTGTAGGAGTTAACACAAGAGACTTAAGTACAAAAGAAAAACAAGAAGCTTATAATTGTGATATTTTATATTCCACAAATAATGAAATTGGTTTTGATTATCTAAGGGATAACATGGTAATCAGAAAAGAAGATCGTGTTCAAAGACCATTAAATTTTGCAATTATCGATGAGGTAGACTCAGTATTAATTGATGAGGCAAGAACACCTTTAATTATTTCTGGTGGTCAAATGAACAGTGCTAATTTATATTTAGATGCTGATCATTTTGCAAAAGGATTAAAAGAAGATACAGACTATGTATATGATGAAAAAACAAAGGCTGTTACATTAACAGAAACAGGTAGTGAAAAAGCAGAAAAATCCTTCCACGTAACTAATTTATATGATATTGAAAATGCTTCTTTAGTACACTATATTAATCAAGCCTTACGAGCAAATTATTCGATGAAAAAAGATGTAGATTATGTAGTACAAGACGATGAGGTAGTAATTGTAGACCAATTTACAGGACGTTTAATGAAAGGGCGTGCTTACTCTGATGGTCTTCATCAAGCAATTGAAGCAAAAGAAGGAGTAACGATAAACCAAGAAACAAAGACTCTAGCAACAATTACTTTCCAGAATTTATTCAGAATGTATAAAAAATTATCTGGTATGACAGGAACAGCTAAAACCGAAGAAGAAGAATTTAGAAATATTTATAATATGTATGTTATAGATATTCCTACAAATAAGGAAGTAATTCGTATTGATGCTCCAGATTTAGTTTATGCAACCAAAGAAGCAAAGTATAAAGCAATTATAGGATTTGTAAAAGAACGTTATGAAAAAGGACAACCAGTATTAATTGGTACTATTGCAATTGAAACAAGTGAGTTAATTAGTGATTTATTAAAAAAAGCACATATACCACATGAAGTATTAAATGCAAAAAATCATGCGCGTGAAGCAGAAATAATTTCTAAGATAGGACAACAAAAATCAGTAACTATCGCAACCAATATGGCTGGTCGTGGTACGGATATTAAATTATCCGATGAAATAAGAAATTTAGGAGGACTTTGTGTAGTCGGTACAGAACGTCACGAATCACGTCGTATCGATAATCAGCTACGTGGTCGTTCTGGTCGTCAAGGAGATCCTGGATACACTCAATTCTTTGTATCTATGAAAGATGATTTAATGGTTCGTTTTGGATCGGACAGAATTGGTGAAATGATGAAATCCATGGGATTAGGAGAGCAAGCAATTCAAAGTAAAACATTTACAAGATCTATTGGAACAGCACAAAAACGTGTTGAAGGAAATAACTTTGATATCCGTAAACAATTATTGCAATACGATGACGTAATGAATGATCAAAGAGAAATTATGTATGCAAAAAGAAATAGAATTCTAGATAGTGAATCTATCCATGAGATGGTATTAGATACATTCCGTCATCACATAGAAGATTTAGTAAAATCACATTTAGCTCCAGAAGGAGAGCTAGGTAAACAAGACTATGAAGAAATAGCAGAATATGTAAACGAAAATCTATTAAAGAAAGATATTAAAATATCAGAAATAGAAAATAAATCAGAAGAAGAAACCATTGATATATTAGTAAAGAAAATTACTACAGAATATGAAGAAAAAATCAAAGAAATTCCACAAGAAGTAAAAGATGAATTTGAAAAAGCTATTACATTACAAGTAGTTGATAATTATTGGATGGAACATATCAACACCATGTCACATTTAAGAGAAGGAATTCATTTAAGAGGATATGCACAAGAAGATCCACTTCGAGCTTATACCATGGAAGGTTATGATATGTTTGATGAAATGCTTCAAAAAATTGATAAAGATGTAACAACATTCTTATTAAGAGCAGAAATAAGACAAAATATTGAACGTAAAGAAGTAGCAAAAAAGAAAATAACTAATGAAGGTGGAAAAGAACCTGCTAAGAAAAGTCCAAAAAGAGTAAAGAAAATTGGTAGAAATGACCCTTGTCCATGTGGTTCGGGAAAGAAATATAAACAATGTTGTGGAAAGAACGCATAAATAAAGGAAAAGTTAAAATTAGAAAAAGGTAGCAAATTTATTGTTTGTCACCAAATTAATAAAGATGTGGACAAAAAGCATTGAAAATAAAGGATGTCAGCGAAAATAAATTTGTTGACATCCTTTTTGTTGAAAGGAGGAAATAATGAAAAGAACTATAGATAAAAAAGGTGGAAATGGTAACATATATTTTGATAATGAAAAAAACACTGCTACCAAATATTTGCGTAACACATCTTCTCTAGAAAAGATACAAAGATTTAGACAAGAATTAAGCGTTTTAAAAGAACTTAATTCAGATAATATTCCTAATATTGTCGAGGTACTTAATGTAAATATTGACGAAAAAGATATTTCGAAATCTTATATAACAATGAAAAAATATGATGGCTCTTTGGAAGAACTTTTACCAATTACCAGAGGAAATGTAGAGTTGTCATTGAAATTAATTTTGCCAATAATTAAAACCTTAAAAACACTATCAGAATTACCAATTCCTATATATCACCGTGATTTAAAACCTGATAATATTTTATATAAATGTGATGATGAAAGCAATTATACATTGTACCTTGCAGATTTTGGAACATGTTTTTTGAAAAATGGTGAAGAAAGAATTACTCCTAATAATGTTGCGGTTGGAGCCAGAATGTTTATGTCTCCTGAATATGAAGTTGGTAGAGTAGAAAATGTAGATGAAACAGGTGATATTTTTTCTATTGGAAAAATTATATGGTGTATGATTAATGGTGAAAAAGATTCGTTTTTACCATCTAATTTTTGGTTCATAGATGAATATGATTTGTCACAAAAATTTAAGGATGACCCATCAATGATTAGTGCTAATTTAATAATATCTTCTTGTTTGAATATAAAACCAGAAAAAAGATGTAAATATCAAGAATTAATAAATATGATTGAAGAAACATTTAATCCACGAAAATTGACTTCCGATGATGATAAAAGAATGAAAGTAAAACAATATTTAGAAAAAAGAAATATTGAATTTATTGAAATTTTAAAAAAGAATAAATTATTAGTTAATATTTTTAGTTTAAAATTATTAAGTGCTCTAAAAAGCATAATTAATATTTATCCAGAATTTTATATTTTTGAAAGAATATACGCAAAATATTCACAAAGATCTAAAGATGGAGTCGATTTTACAACAACTAATGTAGATAATAATTCAGCACATTATTTATATTCCTCAAGTTTTGATAATGGCTATATATCTATAAATTATAATCCGGCTAATAAAGGAAAGAAGTATGCAAATATAACTTTTGATTATACAATCCACTCAAATCAAAAACGAGGTGAATTTTTAATAGAATATAATGAAAAAGAAGTAATTGTTTGTTCTTATAATCAAGAAAAAAATATTTTGTCAGAAGAAGAAATAATGAAATTTTTAGAGGAATTAGTATTAAATTATATAGAATAAAAGAGTGTTCATTTAAAAGAATGCTCTTTTTAATTTTTTATTTAGGAAAGGATAAGTGAAGATAATGATTAATATAAGAAAAAGAGGAAAAGTATATCAATATTGCTTTGAAGCTGGAAAAGTTAATGGTAAAAGAAAGCAAATCACAAAATGTGGTTTTAGAACTAAAAATGAAGCTTTTGTTGCTGGGCAAAAAGCATATAATGAATTTATTAATGGTGAGAGTACCACAGAATGTAATATATTATATTCTGATTATTTAGATTACTGGATGAAAGAGTATTTTGAAATAAATTATAAGTATTCAACAGCAAAAAGATATAAAGAATCATTTGATAAGATAAAAGAAGAATTGGGTTGTTATAAATTATCCAAATTGACACCTTTTATTCTTAATCAAGCATTATTAAAATTATATCAAACATCAACTACAAAAGAAGCGTTAAGAAATTATCAAAAAGTTATTAAGAGTTCATTAAGAGATGCAACATATTATTTTGGGTTTATCAAAAATAATCCAGCAAGTGATTTGCAAATACCTAGAGTATTATCATTTGAATTAAAAAAAAATATAAGACATATTTATACTAATGAAGAAATAGAGATTATTTTAAATAGATTTAAAAATAATAAAGTATTTATATGCGCATTCCTTACTGCTTGTTATACAGGTATGAGAAAAGGAGAAGTGTTTGCATTAACTTGGGACGATATTGATTTAGACAATAGAGTAATCAAAATAACTAAAACTGTATATGCAAAAGATAAAGAAAATAAAGGAAGATGGTATTTGGGTACAACAAAAACAACAGGTAGTTGCAGGGAAGTTTATATTTGTGATACCTTGCATTCAGTATTATATAATTATAAAAAATTACAAAATAAATATAGGAAAGAATATGGAAAAAAGTATAAACGATATATTATCGAAGAAGTGAGAAATAAGTATGGTAAGTTAGTAGAATATAAGATAGTTCAAAGTAATGTTAAAAGAAATTATATTGAAATGGTATTTACTAGAAAAGATGGAACATACTCTGGAACAGATATTATAAAATATCCTTTTAAGATTATCCATCACGAATTAAAAATAAATTGTAGGTTTTATGATTTAAGAGGGAGCTTTGCTACTATTAGTTTAAGAAATGGCTGCGAAATAAAAGATATTGCTGAAGTTTTAGGGCATAAAAGAGTTGAAACTACTGAAAAATATTATATTTTGAGTACAAGTAAAGATAAAATGAATGCTATTATTGATTTCGACAAAAAACACAATGATATTTATGATGTGTCATTGTTGAAATAAACTAATAATGGTATAATAATGATAATTATTTAACTTAAGGAGGTAAAGATGGCAAAAGATTTAACAAATTCTGTTATTGATCGTCAAAACATATTAAATAATGATATGGCAATAGAAGAAATTAAAAAAAATATTTCTGTTCCGGGAATTGCAATAGATGATAAAATTTATTTTACTGTGGAATATGTTGCTTCTTTCTACGAAGTGGATCCTAGAACAATTAGGAGATATATTGAAAATAACAGTAAGGAATTTAATGAAAACGGATATGAGGTATTAACTGGGCAGAAATTAAAAAACTTTTTAAAAAAAATGGAGAATTCTGGTAAGGACATTAATGTCCTTACCAAAGAAAAAGTTACTAGATTATCTGTTTTTGATTTTAGAGCTTTTCTAAATGTTGGAATGTTATTATCTGAAAGTGAAAGAGCAAAAGAAGTTAGAAAATTAATTTTAGATATAGTTATAGATTTGATTAATAAAAAAACCGGTGGTGGAACGAAATATATTAATCAAAGAGATGAAGATTATTTAGAATCATGGTATTGTGAAGAAAATTATAGAAAATTATTCACGGATGCATTACGTGATTATGTTGTGGAAGGAAAATATAAGTATGCTAGATACACTGATAAAATATATGAAAGTATTTTTAAAGAAAATACAAAAGAATATAAGGCGATACTTAATTTAAATGCAAAAGATAAAGTTAGAGATACTTTCTATTCTGAAGTTTTAGATTTAATATCATCGTATGAAGGAGGGTTTTCAGAAATATTAAAGAATGAATATTTAAAAAAAGGTGCAAGGTTAGAATATTATGAAGTTGATAAGTTATTTGATGTGTTTTCAGAGCAAAAATTGTATGAACCTTTAAAAAACAAAGCGAGAAATAAAATGGCTAGTAGAGATTTAGCGTTTCGTGATGCTCTACACTTAAGGTTAACTGAATATATTAGTCCGTTAGATAAAACCGAATTTGAAAGATTTTTAGGATTGAAAAGTCAAGAATTACTCGAACGTATGAAAGAGTCAGAAGAAGTTTTTAAGAGGTTAAAAGAACGTGAATAAAAGAATAATATATATACCTGAAGAATTGATTGAACAAATCCACTCTAATACAATTGATGTTAGTGGAGGTGGGGATAAAGGGATTATAGACATAGGAAGACTTAAATCTGTATTAGTTCATATTCAAAATGATGATTATTATCCTTATTTTGTAGATAAAATAACACATCTTTTCTTTTGTGTTTGTAAGTTTCATGCTTTTGTTGATGGAAATAAAAGGCTAGCCATAACATTATCAGCTCAATTTTTAATTTTAAATGGCTATGGATTAATATGTGGAAAATTTATTGAAGAAATGGAAAATATAAGTTACCATGTTGCAGCAAATAATATAGATAAGGATTTATTGCATGAGATATTGGAAAGTTTTCTTGATGGAAATTATGATTCAGAAGAGATAAAGTTAAAAATATATGAAGCAATAACCAATAAGGAATTGGTTGAAGTATAATAGTATTTACACATTTTATAAAATAAGAAAATATGCTATACTTATATTAAGTGAACGGATGTGGACATTGTCCTCAATTTGTCCACAGTAGATAAATATTTATAATAAAAATGATACTAATAATACAGATAATATAGGAATTACCTAGTCATAAAAACTTAGAAATATCAATAATATTATAAATATTGATAGTATTGATAATATAAGGAAATTAACTTCATGTGGAAGTGGCAAGAAATATAAACAATGTTGTGGAAAAAACGCATAAAATAAGGATTTGCGAGGGTTTTAAAAATTAAGAAATTGCAAAAAATAGTCAATTTGTTTCCATTTTGTTTTCAAAAATAGGGAAAATGTTACCAAGATCTCGGAAAAACCTTATGAAATAAGGGAAAAGTTTTTGAAAGTAATTTTGGAAACAAAAAGTTAGCATTCATTTGCTGGCTTTTTTTTAACAAAAAAGATGGTGACAATTGACACCAATGGTTAAAGAGTGTATAATTAATATAAATTATGAAAGGAGTTAATATATAAGGGGGTAACAATGTTCAGTACTTTAGATATAGATAGCATTAATTCATTTTTAAAAACTTGCAAAAAGGAAATAAAAAAGGGAAATTGTTACTTTGTAGGTTATAGAAAAATAACTGTCAATGGTGAAACAATATCAGCCAAACAAGCTTTAATCAATATTGGAATTATGAAAGAAAAAGATATATGGAATCATATACTTTCCTTAGAAACAGAAGATTGTGTTAAAATAGATCGAGACCGAGATTATTCCAGAGATATGAATTCTGAAGTGTATATTTTTAAAAAAAATATTAATCAAAAGATAGTATATATAAAGTTAACTATGAATAGTAGAGGTATAATATGTATTTCATTTCATGAGAGTACTTAGCAATAAAGGAGGGAAAAGCTATGGGAAAATCACTATATTGTTTTAATTGTGATAAAGATGTTAAACCACTTTGCACTATTCAAAATAATACTTATGTTGTTCGGCATAAAACAGTTCATGTTGAAGAGCAAATTTTTAAGTGCCCTTTTTGTGAAAATGAATTAATTAATGACAATTTAAATGAGTCATTACATAATATTTATAATGCATATCTAAAGTTATTTGAACTAAGTTTTGAAGAATTAAAAGAAATACGTAGTTTTTATAATTTATCACAAGAATTATTTTCTAAAGCTCTTGGTTGGAGTAAAAGAACAATTATAAGATATGAAAACGCGGAATCTTTGCCACAAAAACAATATTTATTAATTTATAAAAAAATTAAAAATAATAAAAATGCATTTCTTGAAATTTTAAAAAGCAACAAGGATTCAATAGAAAAAAATGAATATTATAAAATATGTCAATTAATAAATGCAGAATTAGATTTAAAAACAATTAATGTATTTTTATATGTTTTAAAAAACAATCCGTTATACAAAACGCAAATAATGAAAAACTTTTTTGCTATTGATTTTGAAGCAGTTAAAGAAATTAAACATCCTATAACTTCATTTAAATATGCTCATGGCACTTATGGACCAGTTATTGATAATCAGGGTACATATTTACAACTTTTAGTTCACCAAAATTACTTGAAATTTGCCAATAATGAGGATGATAAAATATTATTCAAACCAGCTCAAGATTGCGATTTATCCTTATTTACAAAAGAAGAAATAATTATCATGGACAAGGTTCTAAATCAGTTGAATAATAAAAGTGCATCACAATTGACAAAATGGTCGCACAGTTTTAAAGGATGGAATGATACGAAAGATGGAGAAATAATAAATTACTCTTACGCAAAAAATTTTGAGCTTACAGATAATTGGTAAGTATATAACACTTTAAAAATAAGGATGGATGTAAAAAAAGTATATCACAATGTTAGATATAATATCTTGTTTTAAATGACAAAAAATCATATATAATTTGGTTTTAAATTGAGAAGTTGAAAAAGTGAATGAATGCACACAATGTTTCCAATTTGTTTGCAAATTATAAAATAAACATAGTACTGATAGTACTATAAATGTCATAAGTATTTTTATTACCTGCGTCACAAAGCCTTGAAATACAAGTAATTACGTAAATAACATAAATACTATAAATACTTGGATTTCATGAACATGTGGTAGTGGAAAGAAATATAAACAATGTTGCGGAAAGTAATAAAAATCCACTAGTTAAACTAGTGGATTTTTATTGTAAAATAGTAATAATTCCGTTATTAGCATCCACTTCAATGAATGTATTATCTTTTAGTATCTGTGTTGCAAATTGGGTACCAACAATACAAGGTACATTAAATTCTTTCGAAACGATTGCTGCATGACAAGTGAGACCACCCTCATCTGTAACAAAAGCAGCTACTTTATTAAAAACTGTTACATAATCTGGACTTGTCATATCAGCTATTAAAATATCTCCAGTATGAATCTTATCTAAATCTTTCATAGTTTTAATGATTTTTGCTTTTCCTTTAACGATACCTCCATTTACTGAAGTACCTGAAATAACATTTGCATTTTGCATCTTTTCTTTAACAAAAGATAAACAATAATCATTCACTTTTTGTTTAAGCAATTTTATATCTTTACCTTTGAATATTTTTCTATAACTATCGATTTTAATTCTAGCTTTCCCATACTTGTTTTTTTCCACATAGACATCATAATTTTTAGCATCATAAATTACTTCTCTTTGCTCATCAAAATCTAAAGAAACATAACTTTCAATATCCTTATGAATACGGTAAACAATTTCTTTCATAATAGAAATTTTACCCATAAACATCATTCTAGTATAACTTTCAGAAAGTAAGGTTTGCAAATAAATAAAATCTCTCATCGCAATCAATATATTTTTTATTAACTCATTAAAGTTATTATTATTTAATAATTCATCAAATTCTTTATCAGAATCTAACCTTTTATTTTCAACACTATTTATTAATACCAGAACATCTTCATTTAACAATTCTTTTATTCTTGATAGATAGTATTTAGTATCATAAGTTTCCATATTATCATGTTCTAAATCATAGGCTTTCATCCAACCATATTTGTTTTTATGATCTTCAATAGCAGAAATAATCTTCTCATCTAAATTATTTAGCTGATAATGATTATCTTTAATTTCTTTCGCAATTTTTAGTATATTTAAAGTCTCATCGATAGAATAAATACCAGTAGTATTTATTAATTTTGAAACTCTATCAATGATAATAGGACTCACATTTAAAGTTTTCAGTTTCTGATAAATATAATTATCAGGATATAAATTATACGGACAAAATCCCTTAATATATAATTCTTGTAAATATATAAGCTCTTTCTCTAATTGCTCATTAGACATAAAACTAAAATTTTTATTGGAAATAGTATTACTAAACAAGTTGATTTCATCAATGATATCTTTTACTTTTTTAGCATATATTTTAAAGAAATTAATATCGTCGGAAAGTTTATGATCAAAAAACGTAGAAACTATTCTCTGGTTATTTAAAGAGGTGTATTCATTACCTCCTAAAACAATGTAATTACCTAATTTAATATCAAATCCTAATACTTTAGACATTACATTATCTTCCATAGCAGTAATACTAGCGCTTTGCATCATAAAATTATACTCATTATTATATAATTTTATCCAATCCGTATGCAGTTTTATATGATTCATTATTTCACTTACTCTATAATTTATCGTAGTAATTGGCCTAGCTTGTAAAATATACAATTTATCATTTTCAAAAGCCCATTCTATATCCACAGCCTTATAATTTAACTTCTTTTCAATTTTTAAAGATATTTGAACAAGTTCTTTAATTTCATCATCCGTAAGTTTTCTTGCATTTCTTTTATGTAAAGGAACTTCTCTATAATTTTTTTCATTTAAAGTTAACATATTTTTCTGATAACTAATAACTTGTTTTTCAATTTTAAAATTATCTCTATTAATCTGGAAAGTATCTGGAGTCACAGTTCCACTTACCAATGCTTCCCCAAGACCAAAACAAGCTTCAATTAACATAGAATTTAAATGATCAGCTGTTCTAGTAAAACAAACTCCTGATATTCTACTATCAACCATTTTTTGAATTGCTACTCTCATTTTCAAAAGATTATAATCAATATTATTAAGTTTACAGTATTCTTTCACCCTATCATTAGCGGCTGATGAAACTACTTCTCGAATAGCTTCAATGAGATTATCTTTATTAACATTTAACTTTGTTTCAAACATCCCTGCAAAACTAGTTTTGACACTATCTTCTAAAGTAGCCGAACTTCTAACAGAAACCAAATCAAATTTCATCTTGTTATAATATTCTAAGATTGTATTTTGAATACTAGAATCATTTGCTTCATTAAAATTATCAAAAGCAATAACAAAGAATTCAGGAACAGAACAAATATCTTTTAAAAGACTTAATTGATAACCCTTCCCACCTAAATTATCACATGTAACTTTTGGATTTATCATCATAGAACAACAATTCCTTTCTTCTAAATCCTTTCTCTTTTCCAGACTTTAAAGTTTTAATATTTTTCTTAATTATATCAGTTTTCTATATATTTCGATATATGAAAAGATCAAAAGAATAAAACAATTTAATCCTATTATAGATTATTTATAGAGCAAGAATGAAAGTATTTGATAATAAATTGACAGAAAGAAAATTTAATGATAAAAAATAAGCAAGACCGAATGAATAATAAGGAGAATACCAATGGAAAAGAAAACATTAGAATATTTATTTAAAATAAATGATTTACAAAAAACAAAAAGATATGGAAATTATCCCCAATTTAGTGAAAGTACTGCGGAACACACATTTAAGTTAATATTGATGATTGATTATTTTTATAGAGAATTAGATTTAAAGTTAGATTATCAAAAATGTATTTGCCTTGCAATTTATCATGATTTTGGTGAAATGGATTTAGATAAAGATGTGGATATTAAAGAAAACATTGATAAAGATATCAATGCAAATAAAGATATTTATGAATCAAAAAAAATAAAGGAGCTATCAGAAATTTATTATAGTCCCATAAAAGATTATTACAAAGAATATAAAGAGAAAAAAACAGAGGAAGCCTGTTTTGTAAATGCTTGTGATAAATTAGAAGGTATGATTCACCCTCTAACAGTAAATACAGAAATTATGAATCATGAACTTTTCGCAACTTATGCCGATAAAGCAATTAAAAATTATAAAAAGCTAATGCCAATCTATAAACAAATAAAAGATATTTTAAAAACTCGTTATGAAGAGTGGGGATTTGAATGGAAAAAAGAATATGATTCTATCTTCGAGAACTTAAATGATAAATAAAATAACCGAAAAAATTAATGTTTTAATATATTTACAATCTGTTCTTCTGAAATAGGACCTTCTCTTTGAATGATTATTTCACTTCCGGTACAATCTACTATAGTACTTGCTTTGCCAAAAGAAACCTCTCCTTCCACCATTCCATCTAAAGCAGGACACATTTCTTCTATATCATCTAAATTCATACATATTTTTTCTCCACTTTTATTAGCACTGGTCATAAATAAAGGACTACCCACGCCATCAATAATATCTTTTAAGAATAAAGAAGGTGCCATTCTAACTGCAATTTCATTTGTTTCTCTTTTTCCACCATTGTTAATTGCTAAAACAGAATCTATCTTTTTTCTTAAAACTAAAGTAATAGGACCAGGCATAAAAGCATGAATTAATTTTTTAACTTTTTGATCAACAATACCAATGTTTTTAATTTGTTCAATATTACTACACATTACAGGAAAATTTTTATTAGCAGGTCGGTTCTTAACTTCTACTAATTTATGGAATGCTGTAGGTGAATTAACTCTAGCACATATTCCATATACTGTATCCGTTGGAACACTAAGAACTCCATCCTCTTTAAGAATTTTAATTATTAACTCAATCTCACTTTGTTTATATCTTTTCATTTTTAAATACCTCTTTTAAAAATATAACTGATTGTATCACTTGGTAAAAAGTATTGCAAGAAATATTAGAAAAATGGAAAGAATACCATGATATAATATTTTTTTAACAAACAAAGATTTTATAATTGATGAATTAGTAACTTACCAAAATCCTACTTGAAATAAAGAATGACTTATATATTCTTTAAAGAAATCGAATGATTAATATGGTATAATTTATATGGTGAAGTTCATGTCAACGAAAAATAAAAGAATTGAAATGAGTATCAAACTTTATCCATTTTATTATGGAGTATTAGGAAATGTTATATTTAATAAAATATATAATAAATTAAAAAATAAGTTATCCCTAGTTTTAAATATATTATTAATGATTGCTCTAATTTTTATTTTAATAGGAGATTTAATGCCAACAGGGTATAGTGGAATTATAGTAATAACAATAGGATTTTGTTTATTATTACTATTAAGAGACTCAACAGAAAATTATGGAAGAACAATTTTATTTAATAATACTCCGAAGAAATTTCATGATGAATTTTCTGTATATTATACATTATTCAGAAAAGTTGGAAAATTTTCTATAAGTCTTATAGTAAGTGTTATATTATTACAGTTAGATATTAAATATGCATTTTTATTTTTATTGGTAATATGCATTCTTACTTTATATATAACTAGTAGAATAACTAGAACGCTACAAGAAAATGAGAAAAAAGAAAATATATAATTAAATAAAATCACTTAAAAATAATAATGAAATAGGTTATATTTATATAGAAGGTGAGAAAATGTATGGAAAAGATAGATGAACGTTGTTTAAAATTAACTTTACATGAATATTTAACAGATTGGCAGGGAAAAGGAACAAGAGCGGTCATGGTAATTACGGACAAACAATGTGTTTTCTATACTCAAATATTACCAAATGATTTTAAAACTCATGATGACATTTCTATCAATATTGAAAATGAGATTCATCCAACAGACCAAAGGTATGGCTGGGCTGCTATGAGAGATAATCATACCTATTTCTTTTTTGATAAAATTGGTATAAGAATTGCAATGCCAGATAATGGAGAACTCAGTTATACTCAAGCACAATTTATTACTGATAATTTAAAGATTATTGATAAACATAATAAAGAACACCCAGAAAAAAGAACAAAAATAGATTTTCACGCTTCTGGTAATTACGATGGTATATATAATACTTATGATACAGACAGTATAATTGATAGTGTGAGAAAACAAATTACAGATGACATAACAATTGAAGAAGAAAAAATTATTGGTAGCACTTTATCAGAAGAAGAGAGAAATGAAAATCTAAAGAGTCAACTTGGTTGCAAGACCTGTCATAATATGAAAGGTATAATTAAACTCTTAAGAAAAACAGAAAGATTTTATAATAACTCTTATTATAAAGAAATTCTATCGACCATATTTCCTGACTACGAAAAACTAAAAGACCTAGCACCATTATTAGAAAAAATAAATAATAATGAGCAAAGTATAGAGGGGATTACTTTAGAAAACTTGAAAAGTACGATAGTGACGTATTTAAAAAAATCTATGGAGAAAAGTAATAATTATTCCTCTTTATTATCCACAGTATCTGCAATAGAAAAGATAGAAGGTGATACAGAAATATTTCCTCATTTTAAATTGTTTTCAAAACTAGTAAAAGAGTTAAAACCAACGGATGAAATAGAGGAGCAAGCCATAGAAAAAATATTAAAGTCATCTTCAAACTATGAAGAACTATCAGAACAAATTGCGTATCTAAGTCAAAAGAGAAAAAACCAGGCCCTAAAAGAAAGTAAGAAATTATTACAAGAAGAAATGAAAAGCTTAGAAAAGATGAATCGACAAGAAAAATTAGCTTTTCGTAAATCTCAATTAAATAGAATGATTGATGAAAAAGAAATGACAGAAAAGAAAATAGAAAGCTTATCAAAAGAATCTAAGAATCAAGAAAGATTATTAACAGAAGAGTCAGAAAAACAGAAAGATACAGAAAAACAAATAGAAAAATTGTCGACCAATTTTTTTAAAAGAATAATTCATAGAAAAAAGATTAAATACCATCGACAAGAACTAGTAAATATAACACAACAAAGGGAAATGCTAAGAATACAAAAAGAAAGAAACTGTAATAGAATAAATGAATTATATGGAAAAATAAATACCTTGGAAGATTCTTTTAAAGGTATAACTGATATGGATATTCCCATGGATAAATCCGCTATACAAGAATTATTTACTCAATCATTTTCCAGAACAGATGTGCTAAATTCAAGAATGAAGATTAGTAATATTGAATCAGGAATGGAAAAGCTACAAGAAGATATGCAAGAAATTGAACAATCAGGAATAATCAAAAAAGAAAAAGCAAAAAATCATGAGTTACAGACGATGATTCAAGATTCAAATCAAAAAGTGACTCCTTCCAGTCTAAAAAATATAAGTCCAACAACACATTCAGTACCAAAATAAAACCATTTATATAGGATAGAAAAATGAAAGATAAGTGGTGTTGTAAAAGAAAAATAATTCATATATAATAAGACTATCAAGAAACAGAAATTTATTAAAATAAGGAGAAGAAAATGGAATTAATAGATGTATTAGATGAAAATGGAGTAAAAACTGGAAAAATAGCTAGCCGAGACGAAGTTCATCAGAAAGGTCTATGGCATAGAGCTATAGTAGTAGCCATAATCAATGAAAAAAACGAAATTCTTCTTCAACAACGTTCTGCAAATAAGGAAAAAAATGCCAATATGTGGGATATATCAGCTGCGGGGCATATATCTGCTGGTCAAGATTCATTAATGGCAGCAACAAGAGAAATTAATGAAGAAGTAAGTGTGAATTTAGGATTTAATGTAGAAGTAAAAGAATTTAGATTTATGTATTCCTTTAGAAAAGAAGAAAAATTTAGCGAATCTTTCATAGAAAGGCAATTTTATGACTTCTTCATTTTAAGACAAAAAGGATTAAATAAAGAAAGTATAAAATTTCAAAAGAGTGAATTACAAGACGTTAAATTTGTTACTATAACAGAACTGAATGAATTAAGAAAAACAGATAAACTAGTAAAAAGAGATGAAGTATATGATGTTTTAGTAGAGTATTTATTTAGATTATAATTAAAATTTAAAATATTGAAAAGAAAGGAAAAATAAGAATGGCACAAGATCATCCCTATGTTGGAGTAGATGGAATTATTACAAATGATAAGGGCGAAATATTATTAATGCATAGAACAGCTGGTGCCTATATAGGTTACTGGGGATTAATTGCCGGAGCAATTGAATGGGGAGAAGAAGTAGAAGATGCCTTAAAAAGAGAGGCTATGGAAGAAATTGGAGTAGAACTTGGCGATATCAAATTTGTTGGTAGATATTATGATAAAATAGGAAGACACCCAACAAAAACATTTATTTGCTTACCACATACTTGCAAAATAATAAAAGGAACACCTTCTCCAGTTAGTGAATGTGATGAAGTAAAATGGTTTAAGCCGGAAGAAATTAAATCCATGGATTTAGCATATGACCATAAGAAAATGTTAGAAGACCTAAATTTAATCTAAGAATATCATTCGTAAAAGATGATATTTTTTATTACCTAAAAATGAAACATGATAAAATAAGATTAATTATTAACGGAGGTGATGTAGTATGGATTATAAATTAGAACCTGCAACAATAGACAACTTAGATTTACTAATAAAATATAAATTAAAAAATGTGTTTGCATATGCAAAAGATTTAAAACAAGAAGAAATAGATAGAATAAATAAATATGTCAAAGCAAATGTTCCAAGACAAATAAAAAATTATAAATTAATAATGAATAATGATAAAATAATAGGCTGTATTTTAGTAGAAAAATATTTAGATGGCTTTCTATTAGATGAAATATATATAGAGAAAGAATATAGAAACAAAAAAATAGGAACAGAATTAATTAAGGGTATCCAAACAAAATACTCTCCAGTGTATTTATGGGTATATAAACAAAATATTAGAGCCTATAATTTATACAAGCGTCTTGGATTCGAAATACAACAAGAAGCAGAGACACGATATTTTATGAAGTATTTAAATTAACATAGTTAGGAGAGATGAAATGGCTCATTATAATTCTTATGATAGTTTTAAATTAAAAAAGAGCATCAATAAGAAAAATAAAATAAAAGAGAATTTATTATCTAAAACAAAAAATATCCCCAAAGATTTTATTGTTGAAGATAACAACGACACTGCAATTATTATAGAAGTGTCCTATAATAGTGCCTGGATATTATATAATAATGAAGTAATAGAAGCAAAGTTAAGAAAAGGAATCAATGTTCCATGTAATAAAATATTTTTACCAGGGGATAAAATAAAATTATTAAAAGAAAAAAACAACTATATAATTGAAAACTTAATAAAGAGAAAGACAATATTGACACGCATAAAGAAAGATAGTACAAGAGTTTCCGATAATGTAATGGCCATACAAAGTATTGCTGCTAACATTACATTAGCAGTAATCACCGTAGCAGCAAAAGAACCTCCTCTACATCCCAAATTTATTGATAGATATTTAATAATTTTAGAAAATAGTAATATAAAGCCAATAATATGTTTAAATAAATGCGATTTAAAGACAGAAAAAGAAGATAAAATATTAGATGTATATAGAAATTTAAACATTCCGATTATAGAGACTTCAACATATACACATATTGGGATAGAAAATTTAAAAAAACATTTAAGAGGCAACCAAGCGATACTAGTTGGAAATAGTGGAGTAGGAAAATCTTCATTAATTAATGAAATTATGAAGGAAGAAAAAACAGCAGTTGGGAATGTCAGTATGAAAAGTAAACGTGGACGTCATACAACAACAAAATCAAAATTCTATGTTTGGGAAGAAAACTCATCAATAATAGATACACCAGGTATTAGAAGTCTAGATGTATCTACATTTACGACAGATGAAATTAAAAATTATTTTAAAGAATTTGCTACTTGGAGAGATAAATGTAAATATAAAGACTGTCTTCATTATAAAGAAACAGAAAAAGATTGTATGGTAAAACAAGCAGTAAAAAAAGGAATAATCAATAAAGATAGATATGAAAGTTATATAAGAATAATAAAAAATATATTAAAAGAAGAATAAAAATTTAGTATCATTTTATGAAAAAGAAGGAGAAGTAAGAAATGGCAGATAATAAGATAATCGAAAAAAATAGAAATTTATCACATCTAGAACAAAGCAATTTATCATATGAAGAACTAGTAGAAATAGTAAAAAAGTTAACCATAGATGAAATTATAGAATTAAGTAAAGTAATCGGTTACCCTGTATTTTTAAGAAAATGTATGGGAGAGTTGCAACATATAATTCCAATATTACAAGATGGTGCCGCTGCAATAATAGAGAATGAAAAAGGAGAAATATTATTACAAAGAAGAGTAGATGACGATAATTGGGGATTACCAGGTGGATGTCAAGAAGCAAATGAAACATTTGAAGAAACGATTATTAGAGAAGTAAAAGAAGAAACCAATCTTGAAGTGGAGAAAGAAGATTTAAAAATGATTGATGCAGTATCCGGACCATCACGACGCTATACTTATCCAAATGGAGATACAGTAATTAGTAATACCATACTATATCATATTACTAAGTTCTCTGGAGAAATAAAACGACAAGAAGAATCAAAAGAATTAAAATATTTTTCTTTAAATAATTTACCAGAAAATCAACATGATCCAGATTTAATAAAAAAATATATAGAGTGGAAAAGGAAAAGAATGTAAACTTACACTAAAATATTTACTTTTCCTTTTTTTATTTGACAAATTTCATAAAATAGAGTGCTATAATAAAGAGGAAAGGTAGGGAAAATATGAAAGGATTAAAAATATTTCAATATGGATGTGGAAAAATGAGTGTTTTCACTATGCGCTATGTAATAGAAAATGGTGGAACAATCGTAGGAGCAGTCGATAATAATCCAGAAGTAATTGGGAAAGATATCGGAGATATCATGAATACAGATAAAACAGGTGTAATTGTAGAAGATGCTACAAAAGCAGAAGAACTTTTAAATAGCTTAAAACCAGATTGTGCAATTATAACGACAATGAGTTTACTTGCAGATGTGGAAGAACCATTAATGAATTGTGCAAAATGTGGTGTTAATGCCATTACTACATGCGAAGAAGCATTCTTCCCAATGAATTCGAATCCAAACTTAACAATGAAAATTGATAAACTTGCTAAAGAAAACAATTGTACCATTACTGGTAGTGGATACCAAGATGCTTTCTGGGGAAATTTAATTACCACTCTAGTAGGAGCTAGTCATAATATTACGAAAATTAAAGGTAGTTCTTCTTATAATGTAGAAGATTATGGAATAGCTTTAGCGAAAGCTCATGGAGCAGGGCTAACCAAAGAAGAATTTGAACGAGACGTAGCTTCTGCAGATGAAATTTCAGACGAAGAAAGACAGAAAGTAATTGAAAGTGGAGCATATGCACCATCTTACATGTGGAATGTAAATGGCTGGCTATGTGATAAATTAGGACTAACCGTAATTAGTCAAAGACAAAAATGTGTACCACAGTTCAACGATTATGATATTGAATCTAGTACCCTAGGAATGACTGTAAAAACTGGAATGGCAACAGGTATGAGTGCTGTTGTTACAACAGAAACGAAAGAAGGAATCACTCTAGAAACAGAATGTATCGGAAAAGTATACAACAAAGATGAATTTGATAGAAACGAATGGACTGTTTATGGAGAACCAAATACTACTATGGTAATTGAAAAACCTAACACAGTAGAACTTACTTGTGCAACCGTAGTAAATAGAATTCCAGATGTAATTAGATCAGAAGCTGGTTTCGTACCAACATCTCGTATGGGAGAATTAAAATCTATAATAAATAATTAAAAGTAGAAAAAGACTCAGAATAGAGTCTTTTATTTTGAAATTAGAAATTTGTAATATATAAAATAGGAAGGAGTAATGGTTAAAATCAAAAAGATGAAAATTGACAAAATCACGAAATTATGATATAATTTGCCTACATAAATGAAGGGGGAAAATGAATGGTATTATTAACAAATGATAGCGTAGTGAAATCCTATGATTCCTTATGCTCATCAAAAAAAGAAATTGAAGAGGAAAGAAAATATGCCGAAAGTCTAAAAAATAAGTTAGAAAAATTTAGAGATTCTTTAAACGAGTCTACAATGAGAAAATTAGAATCTCTATATGAAATAAAAGAATCGGTGTTAGATGGACAATTACCTACAGTAATAACAGAATTAAGAGATTACGAAGAAATTATAAAATTAAACATCTATAGTAGTGCACTTAATATTGTAAGAGAAACCCAGGAAAAGGCAATTATTTTATGTAGTCGTAGAGGAAATATGTCTTCACTTAATATTGTTGGCATAAATCAAGATCAAAGTAGTTGTTTTCCAATATTTGATTTTAAAGATAATAATGGTGATATCAAAGTAAGCTTATATAAACAAGCCCAAGATAAAGAATTAAAAGATGCTTACCTTAGTGAAATGACAGAAATTTCTCAATGCAGAAGTTGTAAAGAAGAAGAAAAAGTAAGACTAAAATCAGCAATAGAAGAATTAAAGTCTCCAGTGGAAGAAGAAACATTAAAACATAATGCCGAAGTACAACAACAATTTTATCAAAGTTTTATTGACTTTCATGGGATAACGGATGATACTTCATACTATGAAAGAGCAAACTTCACTCAATATAAGAAATCATTAATCCAAGGAAAACTTATGATCTCTGAGTTAGCTGGATTGTCACCATTAGAAACAAAAGTTTATGAATCACAAGCGTCGCAAAGTCAACCGAAAGTAACTGTCTACGCAAAGACGATAATTTAAAGAGTAAAAACTCTTTTTTTTATTAATAAAAAAGGAGCCAATTAGGCTCCTATATCTATTTACAGAGGATCTTCACACGTAACAGTGAACCTTCCTCACTAATAATATATGTAAAAAAGAAAAAATGTATACAAAAAAATTAAAAAATATTTGAGAAAAGAAAAAAAATATGTTACCTTATCATTGACTTAAGAAAAGAATAGAAAAGAAAAACTAGCACAAACTAAAAAGGAGAGAGAAAATGGAATTAAGAGAAATAAAAGAAATTTTGAAAAATAAGAAACAAGAATTAAAAGAATTATGGAGGTCACTTTGACATCGATTCTATAAAGAAAAAGGTAGAGAAATTAGAATCAGAAACAAATAGAACGGATTTTTGGAATGATAGACAAAATGCAGAAAAAATAATTAAAGAATTAAATGATGAAAAAGCAACCGTAGAAAGTGTAGAAGAACTATTGAGAAGGGTAGAAGATGATTTAGAATTCGTAGATCTACTAGAACTAGAAAAAGATGAAAATTCACTTCAAGAATTAGAACAAGAAACTGTTGCAATAGAACAGAAAGTAGAAGAAGTGAGTTTGCTATTACTATTAAATGGTCCGTATGATAAAAATGATTGCATCTTAGAAATTCATCCGGGTGCTGGGGGAACAGAGTCTTGTGACTGGGCATTAATGCTTTATCGAATGTATACAAGATGGTGTGAAAAAAAGAAATACAAAGTAGAAGTATTGGACTATCAAGATGGAGAAGAAGCAGGAATAAAAAGTGTGGCCATTAGAATAAAAGGAACGAACGCTTATGGATATTTAAAAAATGAAAAAGGAGTCCATAGATTAGTTCGGCTTTCTCCGTTTGATTCTAACAATAGACGTCACACTTCCTTTGCCTCCATAGAAGTAACGCCAGAAATAGAACAAGACAATGATATTGAAATAGATGAAAAAGATTTAAAAATAGATGTTTATCGTTCGACTGGTGCAGGAGGTCAAGGAGTAAATACAACGGATTCTGCCGTAAGAATCACTCATCTCCCAACCAAAATTGTAGTAACTTGTCAAAATGAAAGAAGTCAAATCCAAAACAAAGAGCAAGCATTAAAAGTGTTAAAAAATAAGCTCCTAATAAAGAAACTAGAAGAGCAAGAACAAGAATTAAATGCCATCAAAGGAGATCAAATGAATATTAATTTTGGTTCTCAAATTAGAAGTTATGTTTTACATCCATATTCCATGGTAAAAGATCATAGAACAAATGTGGAAACAAGCAGTGTAGGGAAAGTACTAGATGGTGATATTGACATGTTTATAGAAGCAAATCTAAAAAATAAATAATAAGAATAAAGGTGAGGGTGCAAATGAAATGGTTTTCGAAAGAGAAAGATTTAAAGATATTAGAGCAAATAAACTCAAAATCTAGTGTAAAACGCCATATAGAATTTATTTTTGGTTGTCTACTAATAGCAATCTCCTACAACTTGTTTTTAGCACCCAATAACATTGTCGCAGGAGGAGTTGGAGGTTTAGCAATTATTGTAAATTATTTAACAGGATTAGATAACTCTATTGTAATTTTAATAGCCGATCTCTTGTTATTAATATTAAGTTATTTCTTATTAGGAAAAAAGAAGACAAAAGCGACAATGTTAGGTTCCATACTATTTCCAGTTTTTGTAAATCTAACAAGTAATATTGGAAGTATTATTAATATAGACACAGATCAATTATTATTAATATCGGTTTTTGGTGGGGTAGTGTATGGTTTTGGTGCTGGAATGATTTATAAAGCCGGATTTACTACCGGAGGAACAGATATCATTAATCAGATTTTATCAAAGTATTTAAAAATAAGTATGGGAAATAGCATGTTATATTGTGATGGTTCTATTGTTTTATTAACAGCTTTTGTTTTTGGACCAACACATTTTATGTATTCTATCATAGTATTATATGTGATAAGTTTTATGTCAGATAGAGTAATATTAGGAGTATCCGATAGTAAAGCTTTCTATATTGTAACGGATGAAGAGAAAAAAATAAAAGAATATATTCTAAAATATCTAAATCATGGAGTAACTGTTTTTAATGCCAAAGGAGGTTTTGCAAAAGAACGAGAAAATGTCCTAATGTGTGTACTTCCAACCAAAGATTATTATAGGTTAAAAGAGGGAATTCACCAAATTGATCCAAATGCCTTTTTTGTAGTAACGGATGCCTATGAGGTTTTTGGAGGTGAATAATGGATACATTTTTTGAAAATATAATTAATCAAGTCCAAAAAAGAGATATTATAAAACGTATTATTATATTATTGATATCCTTACTAGTTCTATCATTTGTATATAATTTATTACTATTACCGACAGACTTAGTCGCAGGAGGAGTAAATGGGATTGCGATTATTACGAATTATGTCTATGAAATAGACTCCTCCCTTATGATTTTTCTTATTTCTCTATCTTGCTTATTTTTTAGTTTAATGTATCTAGGAAAAGAAAGAACATTAGGAAGTATTTTAGCAACCTTTATCTATCCTTTATTTGTAAAACTAACAGCTCTTCTTACTCAAAACATTACAATCAATTACGACGATAAATTTTTAATCATTATTTTTGCCGGAGTAATCGGTGGTTTAGCCAATGGTTTTATATATAAAACTGGATTTAGTAATGGAGGTCTTCCAATTATTAGTCAAATATTATATAAATATCATAAAATTCCAATTGCGAAATCTAGTATGGTGATTAATTCGATAATCATAATTATTGGAAGCATTTTTTTTGGATGGTCAATGTTGATGTATGCAATTATATTAGTTTTTATTAATAATCTAATGATTGATAAAGTATTATTAGGAATTTCTAATAATAAAGCTTTCTATATAGTAACAACCAAAGAAAAAGAAGTAAGAGAATATATTATGAATAATTTAAAGCATACGGTAACTATTTTTGATGTAAAAGGAGCGTTTTTAGAAAAGAAAAGAAATGTATTATTTTCTGTCATTCCAAAAAGAGATTACTATCGTTTAACCGAAGGTATAAAATTAATCGACCCAAAAGTATTTTTTGTTGTAGAAGATGCTTATGAAGTAAAGGGTGGAAAATAGTGTACAGAAAGGGGAGATTTCACAAAACTCCTCTTTTGTTATGTCGAAATATATGATATAATGAAATATACTAGAGTGGAGGTAAATATGGACTTAATCAGAATTAAAAATGTGGAAAAAAAATATAAAAATGGTGTGACTGCAATTTATGATTTAAACCTTGCAATCCAAAAGGGTTCATTTACTTTCGTAATTGGTGGTTCTGGTAGTGGAAAGAGTACTTTAATAAAAATGCTATATCGAGAAGAAAAACCAACGAAAGGACAAATTATTGTTGGCGGACTAGATGTTGCAAAACTAAGAAATAAAAAGGTATATAAACTTAGAAGAAAACTAGGAATTGTGTTTCAAGATTATAGATTATTACCAAAGCTAACGGTATATGAAAATGTAGCATTTGCTATGGAAGTCATAGGAGCAAGCAAAGAAGTTACAAGAACGAAAGTATTACGAGCATTAGAAGAGGTAGGATTAAAGAATAAAGTGCACAATTATCCAGATCAATTATCTGGAGGAGAACAACAACGTGTAGCGATAGCAAGAGCAATCGTAAATGATCCAAAATTACTATTATGTGACGAACCTACGGGAAACTTAGACCCTGAAAGAAGTATGGAAATAATGAAGGTATTAGACAGTATCAATAAAACTAGAGGAACAACAATTATTATGGCAACTCACGATAAAGAAATAGTAAATAGGATGAAAAAGCAAGTAGTTACTTTAAAAGATGGACATTTGGTTAACTTTAAGCAGAAAGGAACATATGTAGATGAAAATATTTAGAATGTTAGGAAGAAGCATAAGGGATGCATTCAAAAGTGTAATTAGAAACTTTAGTTTATCACTAGCATCAATTTCATGTATTACAATTACATTAATTATTGTCGCTATTGCGATTATGGCATCCTTTAATGTTCAAAACTTTACCAAAGAAATAGAAAAAGATTTAACGATTGTTATTTTTCTCGATAATGATGCCACAGAAGAAGATATAAGTAATGTGGAAAAAGAATTAAGAAGTATACCAAATGTAAATAAAAAAAGTTTAACTTTTGAATCTAAAGAAGAAGTAAAAGAAAATATGCAAGAAGAATCCGAAGTATTTAATACGGTTTTAGATGAATGGAATGAAGAAGAAAGTCCATTAAAAGATGCATTTCAAGTAAAAGTAAAAAACGTAGAAAAAATATCTAACACAGCCAATAGAATTGAAAATATAGATAAAGTAAATACGGTTAGATATGGAGAAGGAATGGTAGATCAAATGGTAAAAGCATTTTCATCTATTGAAAAAGTTACCTATGGAGTGGTAATTGCCTTAGTCGTAGTTACGGTATTCTTAATTATTAATACAATAAAATTAACGATTTCTGCCAGAAGAAGAGAAATTGGAATTATGAGATTAGTTGGAGCTAGTAACTTTACAATTAAAACCCCTTTCATTATTGAAGGTATGATTTTAGGATTACTTGGATCCATTGTTCCAGTAATATTTACAACCTATGGTTATCTAGCATTTTATAAACACTTTGATGGATACTTATTTACACAACTAATTCAATTAATAAAACCAGAACCATTTATTTATTCTACTGCAGGAATTGTAGTGATTATTGGTATTTTAGTAGGTATGGTTGGTAGTGCCAGTGCAGTAAGGAAGTATTTAAAAATATGATGAAAAAAAGTAAATATATAATTGTATTAATATTAGTAAGTGCCTTGGTATTCAACATAATACTACCTATGGATACGAAAGCACAAGCAAATACCGTAAAAGAATTTGAAGAAGAAGTAGAAAAATATACAAAAGAGTTAGAAGAAAAACAAAATAAAGTAGCTAAAAACGATAAAGAAGTAGCGGAAATCAAACAAAGAATCAGTGAAATTGAGTCTGAAATGGATACTATAGTAGAGGATATTGGAAATCTAGAAATAGAAATAGAAAAAAGTAATCAAGAAATAGAAGAAAAAAGTGAAGAAAGCAAAAAGATAATAGAGTATTATCAGCTTGCAAATGGAGAAAATGCATATTTAGAATACGCATTTGGAGCAACCGATATTACCGATATGATTTATCGTATGTCCGTAGTAGAGCAATTGACAGAATATAATGATAATATTATGACAGATTTAGAAGAATTAATTGAGAAAAATGAACAACAAAAGACAGATTTATCAAATAAAAAGGAATCACTAACAAAATTACAAACAGAACTAGAAGATCAGAAAGAAAGAATCAATGCAGATACAGCAGCTTTAAAAGATGCAATGCCTGGAATCCAAGATCAAATAGATTCAGCTAAGGCAAACTTACAATACTTAAAAGATCTTGGTTGTGGAGAAAATGAAGATAAAGATGCTTGTATATATAGAAAAACTCAAAGTGGACAAGGTGGCGGTGGAGGTTCTTATGTACCAAATGCTGGAGAATACGCTCGTCCTATGGTAAGTGGATACGTAACTCAAAACTGGATGAACTATGGACATCTAGGTATTGATTTAGGTAATAGAAATAATCCTTCTATCGAAGTTTATTCCATCGCAACTGGAGTAGTATTTGCCAAGTACTATGATAACGCTGGAGCCTTAGTATTAAAAATTAGGCACAATACAGGAAGCGGATATATATATTCAACATATGCTCATTTATCTGCTTGGTATGTTAATGTTGGACAAACCGTAACACCAAATACAGTAATAGGTCGTATGGGAAGTACTGGTAATTCATCAGGTCCTCATCTTCACTTAGAAATTACAAGTTGTGATTGGAACTATGGAGGAGGATGTACCTGGGCAGAATATCAAAATAGAACATTAAACCCTAGAAGTTATATAGATTTTCCAGGAGGATTATATTCTTGGTGGTATTCAAGATAAAGGAACTGTAAACCCAGTTTCTTTTTTTCTGGGAAAAATTTAAAAATGGTTATATAATATAATAAAAGGTGAGTATATGTATTTAGTAGTTTGTTTAATTTGTATAATGATATCGATTCCTGGGTTTGTTTCAAAAAACGGAATGACATGGTGGAAAGGAGTAATCCCTATTGTAAATATATATTATTTTTTAAAAGGATTAAGAATATCTCCTATCTTACTAATGGTGCTTGCACTAGGATTAATCATACTCCCAGATAGACTGTTTATTTTAACAGTAATGTGTATCTTTTTGCCATTTATTATTACCGATACCTATGGCCATGGAAAAATAGTTGGTTTTATAGGTTTACTAGCCCCATTTATCATATATCCATGGATAGCGTATCTATCAGGAACTTATATTTATGAGGAGGAAAAGTAATGGATTTCTTCAAAAAGAATAAAATATTAACCATACTACTACTAATACTATCATTTTATTTATACACGAACTATTTTTTCTTAATAGAAAAAAATCCTAAGGTAGACAAAGATAGTCCCACTTATATAAATGACCTATACGCATCAGATGAAAGAATATATAATACATATTTAGATAGTACTGAGAAAAAAATATATAAAAAGTTAGTAGATGCGTCACTAAATCATAAAGGAACAGTAAAAACTATAATTAACAATAAGGAATCTAGTGTCATGGATGTTTATAATGCCATTTTAGTAGATCATCCAGAATTATTAAATTTTGGAAGTCTTGCCTATCAATATGATAATTTAGGTAATTATGAAATTACAGTGAGTAGTGCAACTCCAATCGAATTTTTAACAAGAATAAATATTAGTAGAATAGAAAGAATGATTTATAAAATAAAAAAAGAAACACAAAACATGAGTGAGTATGGAAAAATAAGATATGTTTATGACTGGATAGGAAAAAATACAAAATATGATAAAACGTTTACATCAATGTCAAAAAATCAATCAATATATAATGTTTTTATCAACAAAAATGCCGTTTGTGCTGGATTTGCAAAAGCAAGCCAAATTATATTTCAAAACATAGGAATAGAGTCCTACGGAGTCTTAGGAGAAACAACAGGAGCTCATATGTGGAATATCGTAAAATACAAAGGTAAATATTATTTCTTTGATGCCACCGTAGCGGCAAGTATAAAACAAGATTCAAAGTATTATTATGATGGATTAAAGCAAACACAAATGGAAGACTACATCATGGATAATCCAGAATGGTATCCTAAGGTTGAAAAAACAAATATGGAATAAAGAAAAAAGGTATGAATAAATACCTTTTTAATTAACTAAAATTTTCTAATATTTTCTAATATATTGAAAAACTCCATCACCTATGGTTTCAGTATCTTTAGAAATATCATGAAGAAACTGCATATGACTTTTAGAGTGATTAAATCCATCTAAAACAGAATGAATTTTTTTACCTAAATGGTAATGTCCCAAATATGCTTCTACTAAATCTTCTAGTAAGTGTTCAAATTCTGACTGATTAGAAGAAAATCCAGCATTAGAAAAGGTGTAATCACTATCATCAAAAACAAACAAAGAAGTAGGTAAAGTCTTTGTCTTTCCAAGCATAACATTATAAGAATTCCAATCACCTAATACAATACCAGCTTGATCAAAGGATGGGATAGTATCCTGAATTGCCTGAAAATATGGAAAAATATGTTCTTTCGGTAAATCAAAAATAGCATCTACAGTATTTTCATAAGCAGGGTAAATACACTCTCTAGCGCATCCAATATACTCTCCATGAAAATCTCGAACCATATACTGACTTAATAATACTGGATAAGTATTTGGTGATAATTGAATAAATTTTTGTAATGATAACTCGTCTGGATACCATGGATATTCTCCACCAAGAGGATCTTCTTTATGATAAATTTTAACAGATAAATCAAAGTCCCCCTCTTGTAAATGATAACAAACACCACTAGTAGAATCATTCTTCTTTTCGTTCAATATCGACTTTTCTTCAAGAACAAATTCTTTTTCATCAATATAAACGGAAAATTTTCCTTCCATAAACTTCTCATCCCCTCATAGTCGGACAACTAGTATAGCATAAAACTAAGAAAAAGAAAAGATTGTAATTTATCAAACGAAATAGTATGATAAAAGAAAAGTGAGGAAAAAATATGGAGTATAAATTAATTGCGATGGATTTTGATGGTACTCTTCTAACAGATGAAAAAAAGGTCAGCCCAGAAACAGAAGAAACATTAAGAAAATTAAAAAAGAAGGGATATCAAATTGTAGGAGCAACCGCTAGAACTTTAGATAGTGCAAACGATGTAGTTCCAATGGATATGTTCACCTACGTAATTATTAATAATGGAGTTTCTATTTATAATGTAGATAAACAGGAAGAAGAGTGGATGGGTTATATTACACATCAGGAGGCAGAAGAGATAATAAAAGAAGTAGAAAATTTTTCAACTCAAATTGATTTAATTTCAGGAACCAAGTATTATATCTATAAATTTAAGAAAAATAGTCCTTTACCCTTTATCATAGATATAGCTAAGGTAGAAGATGTGAAGGAAAAAATAGCAAGAATGAATATATTTTTACAGGAAGGAGAAAATGCAAATCACCATTATCAATGGATTACAAACAGATTCCCGAATATTAATTGCTTTGTAATGCAAGATTCAGGAAGTGAAAAACAATGGCTTATTATTAATCCTAAAAATATAAATAAAGCTCATACCCTAAAACATTTAGGAAATCAGTTAGGAATAAATATGCAAGAAATGATATTCTTTGGAGATGGACGAAATGATTTAGAAGTAATGGGAGATGTAGGATTAAGTATAGCCATAGGAAATGCATTACCAGAAGTAATTGCAAAAGCAGATGAAATAACAACTTCCAATAATGAAGATGGAATAGCAAAGTTTTTAAAGAAAAAAGGATGGTAGATCATGGGAAGAAAAAATAGTGAAAATGATAAATTAAGTGAAACAGTATCTTTAGCAATCTCTTATATTAGAAATGTACAAGATTTAAAAGAACTAGAAAAGCAATTAGGGCAAGATTTAACTCCAGAATTACTAAAAGAAATAGGAAAAAAACTAATTTCAATGAAAAAAGGAAGTATAAATACCAGAAGAGAATATATTAAAAGTGGTAATAGACAAGCACTTTTAGAACAAGAACTTCAGTTAAGTGATTTAAGATATATAGATAAAAAGTTTCGAATAATGAGGCAAAATGGAACAGATTCAGAAGAATATTTGGATAGAAGCTCTACCAAAAAAATGGACTATCATGACAAATTAATGTTAGATATGGAAATGTTAAACTACTGGATAGAAGAAGCCGAAAATGTATACAGAAAATATCAAAGTGCAACAACATTAGAAGACAAAACTAGATTGTTGAAACAATTAGAAAATCTATATGAAACCAACTACCATGATACAGAAAATTATTATAAAGAAACAATAGAACGTATTGCCCAAATAATATCTCAAGAAAGCGGAGTTCCAGTAAAACAATTAGATTCCTTAAGAAAACTTCGTGAACAATTGGAACCATTAGATTCGGATTATCATATGTTTTTAGAAAAAGTGGATTCTTTATCCATTGAATTAAAAAAGAATACAAAAATGTTAGATAGAATTCGAAAGTTAAAATCTTTAAATCGCCCAAGAGAGAAAGACTCAGAAAAACAAAATATAGAAGAATGGGAATTTATAGAACCTAACAATAAATTTGAAAAAGAATTCCAAAGGATTATAAAGAAAGTTATATTTGGAGATTATATAGAAGAGTATGGAGAAAGATTAGCTTATCAGTTTCCAGAAGAACTAGAAAAGCTAATCAAGAATATGCATAATTTACCGAAAAAGAAATTAGAAGAGTTAAGTATTCTAGCAGAAGATGTAATAAAACAAAAGAGAAAACAAATAAAAATAGGCATGGATAGAAAATCAGATATAGAAAAATATTTTTTAAAACGAGTAGAAGAAGAATTTAAAAGTATGCAACCAATTTCATTTCAATTTGATGAAAATACAGAAGCATATTATGATATTTTATGCCAGTTAATGAATGATGATAGAAATTATGACTACATTAAAAATTTATTAACTATAGAAGAATTTAGAAGAGCTAGAAAAATACAAGTAATAAGAGAGGGAAAAGGAAGAAATCACACCAAGAGAGTATCTAAGGAGCACATTGTATTATTGGCTTTAGATAAATTTATAGAAAATTACAAACTTAAATTAGTAAACCAAGGGTTAGAATATATAGAACCAACATATTATAAAAAGATTATAGAGTTGCTTCAAAAGTATCATATTAATCTAATGCCAGAAGAGGTAAAAAAATATAACAAAAAATTAGAAAAGTTTGCTTCCTACATAATTAGAAAAGGATATCATGATAAAAAAGATGTATTAAAAGATATTAGTGATATTGAAGATCCAACTCGGGAATCATTACAAAAAAATAGAAAACAAGACCCTTCTTTAGAAACAGAACAAATATTAGACAAAAGAAATAAAATACTTTTAGCAAAATATGCTCTATCTCAGGAGGCGAAAAAAAACAGAGAAAAAAAATATCCAGGCTATTATCCATCAAGATATGTAAGTACATTTCAACTAGAAGGATTAGAACCATTCGTATTTTCTATAAAATATCAAAAGGATGGTAGTAGAAAAGTAAGTATCCATATCGTAGATACCACACCTATAATTAAGGAAAACGAAACATTTAAAAAGGATTTAGAGGAAGGAAATCTTACGTTACCAAAAATAAAAAGACAAATCTCTTATCCTACTATGAGTTTTGAAAGTACAATAGAAAAAGATTCTAGTCTATCGAAAGGTGACATCACTCCAGCAGTTATAAAAATAGACAAATGCTATACAAAAGAAGATATGGATGACTACCGTAATAATCCGGACTTAAAAGAATTAATAACCTATCTTCATTTAATCAATGAAAAAATAATAACTGAAGAAAATATGTATCAAGAACTAGGAATGAAAGATATGATTACGACCTATTTATCAGAGGTAATATCTACTTTCTTTGAAGAAAGTCACATTCCATTTATATATAGAAGTAAAATTCCTTTTCAGGAGGAATTAATCCAAAGAAATCACAATAATGTATGCAATGATTTATTTAGAATTCCAAAGACCATTGCTCATCAAATATTTTATATTATGGATTCTAGAGAAATAGCCTCAGACTACTATATTCCATGGAAAACTGAAAATAATCAAATAGAATTGAATCCTGCTTCCAAAGAAGGAATATGTTTATTAGATACTTTACGAAAAATAAAAGAGGAAAGATATAATCCGGAAGAAGCACAAGAAAATATTATGAGTATGTTAGATGAATTAAATGCGACGAAAGAATATGTTCCAACTTGCTTATCAAGTGAGAATAGTAGAAAAGTAGCCAGAATGACGAAATCATATAAAAAAGGAATGAAACAAGCACAAGGATAATTAACTTGTGCTTGTTTTTCTTTTCTTTTGATAAGTTTTAGAAGATTGTAAAACAATATCATCCTCCTCAAATGTATATCCATGTAACTGTAATTGATCATCGAAATCTGTTAAAGTAGAAAACCCAGGACCAGTAAATTTATACCGGGTTTTCGTCAGTTTTAAATCACTACAAGTAGTAATCGAGGCTTTCCGTCCATGGATGAAAGCAGTATGAAAATGTCCATATAGAGAAAGGTCACAATCCATCTCAGGTGGGATTAAAATACGGCTAGGTAAATTATGATTTAAATTTAAAATAAAATTTCCAAATTGTACATAACATCTCCCTCTACTAATAGGAAAAATATCATCTCTCATAGATAAAATTTGTTGCCATGGATCTATGCCAACTTTATAAAATTCTTCTTCATGATTTCCACCAAGCAAAAAAGTAGAGAATCCTTTAGGTAAATGTTCCTGTAATTCAACCAATTGTTGATAGCATTGAAAGATAGCCTTATTATAATTATTACTTGCCCATTTATAAGGACCGTGTAACAAATCTCCGAGAATAATAATAGTATCAATACCTTCTTCAAAACAGAAATCATAACCTCTATAAATATAATCCCAATTAGCTTGAGGATGTCCAGCGTGAAAATCCGCAAATAAACCAACTTTTTTATCATTAACACAAAATAAAATTTGTTTTTGCTTTAATAAATTCCGTAAAGAATTCTCCATAAGTAAAGAAGAACTGGAGTGAATTTGAAAATCAATAGCTCCCAATAATTCTCCATAAGTTAAATCGTATCTTTCCATAAAATCATAAAAATTATTAGCATTAATTTTACGAGTGATTTGCAATATCTCTTGTTTATTTAATTTTTCCATAAGTCTATCCTTTTCTTTTAACCATTGTATCACTATTTATAAAGAAATATGTAGAAATATGAAATTAAATTGACAAAAAGTGAAAAGAAAATTAAGATAAAGTATAACAAAAATTACTAGCAAAAACTCTGAAAAAAGATAAGAAAGGATAAAAATATGGAATTTAATTGGAAAGTATATGAATATGATTATAGAAAAAGAACAAGAAATTTAACCAGTGAAGCGCAGGGAGTAGTAAAAAGTAGTAAACATTTTCCAGTGTTTCAAGAAGAAGGGCAGGACTATGTTTTTAAACCACTTTCCAAAACAAAACCATTTTCTACACCTTATTTTGCCTATAGTGAAGTTTATTGGTCAACTATCATTAATAGATATTTCGACGAAAAAACACCAATTTATAGATTAGCAATCTGTAAGAATATAGAAGATGAAAAAAAATATCATCACGGAACAATTGTAAAATCTTTGGAAGAAGAAAATAAAAGATTAGTCAATCTTTATGAATGGTTTAGAGATTTTCCAGATTCCCATATAGACATTAAAGAATATATAAATTATTGTGAAATGTATTATGATTATAGAATGTTTTTTGATACCTAAATAATGAAAGACAACCCAGAATTAGCCAAAAAATTAGCAACCCAGATATTATTATCAATTCTTAGATTAGATCAAAATTATCATTATGAAAATGTTTTATTCTATGAACAAGGAGGAAAACTAGTCGATATAGCAAGTCCAATAGATCACGAGTTTTCTACGATGTTTTTATATCCGGACGATAAACAAAGGAATCAAAGAAGATTAAAAAGTGCTATAAGATCAATAAAGATCACACCCTATCACCCAGAAGATATTTTCCGTCCTTTAAAATATGAAGCTTTCGGTAAACTAGCAAAGAATATAGATAAAATTGTAGAACAATATTCTGAAACAGCAACAGAGTTTTTAGAAAAGCTCAAAGTATTTATAAATGATTTAAAACAAGAACCTATAATTTTAGAAAATCATGGATATTTAGTACCATTTAATAGCAATAACTATCAAATAGGGCATGCTTTATATAAAGAAAATAATCCCATCCAAGCAAGAAGATTACAAGAAACAATACCACAACACACCCCAAATTTAGAAGAAATGTCTAACGAAGTATATAAGGAAACTTTATTATCTAGTAAAACACTAGAAACAAAATTAGAAAAAAGTCTAATAAAAAAATACTGAAAAATCAGTATTATTTATGAAATCTTTTTAGTTGTTTAACATTAGGAACCTCATAGGTAGTAGAAAAACTTACAAAATCATTAATACCATTATTAATAAAACAAGTATCCATAGAAGCTTCGTTTGCAAAATATAAAGTACTTTGTTGAGAAGTAATTAACAAAATACGCTTATTTGCTTTCGCTGCTTCTTCTTTTTTTTGAGAAAAATAATTTGGTAGGCTTTCTCTTTGAAAGCTTGGAAGAGTTTCAATAATAATATCTTCATGATCTTGAAAAAGAGAACTACACTCTTCTTTTTTATCCGAATCAACTAAAATAATATTATAATCAAACTTTGGTTCTTCTTTTGATAATATATGTTCCATATTATGTCCCTCCTTTGTTGCGTTTTCTAATTATATCATAAAATAATAAAAAAGTAAAATAAT